>DAOVLS010000030.1 GCA_030631125.1 Planctomycetales bacterium | reverse complement strand
GCCTTCGCTAAGGCTACGGCGTCCCAAGGGGCGATATAGCGCCCCTGGCCTGCCGTGAGTCCCGATGTTTGGGATCGAACGGTGAAGTGTTTGACAAGTGAATAAAGACCAGAGAAGGGACTTGGGACCCGCCTTCGTCAAGGCTACGGCGTGGCAGGCTTGGGTTTAGGGACTTGGGAAAAACAGAAAAACAGAACCCGGATCCGATTTACCGATTTACTGATTTACCGATCAACTGATTGACCAGTCTGTTGGCGTGCTCGCTTCAGCGAGGCATGGCGAATACGGCAAGATGAGCAAGATAGGCAAGTCAGGCAAGGGCGGGTTTTCAAAATGGACGAAAAAACGACCCCGAAATCGCAACTGCTTACCGCACAAAGAGTTACAGATTTTGACTCCGTTCCCAACGGTTCCGAATCGTTCCAAATGGTTCCCAACGGTTCCCATTCGTTCCGAATGGTTCCGTTTGGTTCCGTTTGGTTCCGACTGGTTCCGTTTGGTTCCCTGCCGTTTATGCGCTGAAGCCGGCGTCGGCTACCTGGCGACGGAGAGTGGCGAAGACGAGTCTTCAAAAAGGTCATCGACGCATTTTATTGTAGGCCTCGAGCGCCGAGGGAAACGGCCTGAGTATCCGCTCGAAACTGCCCAGAGAATAGGCAATGGTCAGCCCGTAGTTGGTAATCGGCACGCCGGCGTTCCGGCAACGCAGGATACGCGAGAGCATCTCGCGACGGTTCCACATGCACGCGCCGCAATGAATAACCATCCGGTACGGTGAAAGGTCGTCGGGGAAATCATGCCCCTGGACGTGCGAGAATCGCAGGTCGCCGCCTACGTACTGCTTCAGCCAGTGTGGAATCTTCACGCGCCCGATGTCGTCGGCGATCGGGTGATGCGAGCAGGATTCAGCCACAAGGATATGGTCGCCCGGATTGAGGTCTTCAATGGCCATCGTACCTCGGACGAACTCGTTCAGATCGCCCTTGAACCGCGCGAAGAGTATCGAAAAACTCGTCAGCGGCACGTCGTCGGGCGTGTCGGCAGCCACCCTGTCGAAGGCTTGCGAGTCGGTAACGACCAGCGCCGGTGGACGCTTCAGACGCCCCAGCGCCGCCGACAGCCGATCATCCTTGACAACCACACAGTACTGATCCGCATCGAGAATATCGCGTATTGTCTGTACCTGCGGCAGGATAAGCCGACCCTTGGGCGCTTCCAGGTCAATCGGAACGACCAGGACGACTAATTCGCCATCCGGCACGAGGTCGCCGACAATGGCCGGGGTGTTAATGAACTCATCGGGCGTCGCCTTGATAAGGGCTTCCCGCAAATCGAGGATGCCTTTGCCCTCCGTAGCGACGGTGCGGATTGTAAATACGCCCTCGTCCTTCAGGCGACCCTCCAGATCGGGATCAGGCTCGGCGATATCGGACTTGTTGAAAATGACGATGACGGGAATGTGGCGCGATTCGAGTTCCTGGAGTATCCCCTCCTCAAATTCGCCCCACTGCCCTGCCTCCACGACAATCACGCCGACGTCCGTGCGGTCGAAAATCAGACGGGTCTTGGCCACTCGCAATTCGCCCAGCGCGCCGGCGTCGTCGATACCGGCAGTGTCGATGAACAATACCGGCCCGATGGGCAGCAGTTCCATCGGCTTCTCGACCGGATCGGTAGTCGTACCCGCAACGTGGGAAACTATAGAAACGCTCTGGCGTGTCATCGCGTTAAGCACCGACGACTTTCCGACGTTCCGCCGGCCGAAAAGACCTATGTGCAAACGTAATCCTTTAGGTGTCTTTCTCAATCGCTATCCTCTGTTAGAAATACAAGTCGCGGTCTTCCGTTTCCCGGATGCGTTCGAGGCGGTTCAGTAATTCTTCCTTCTGTTGCGAGCCGGGCAGTTTGTCCAGTTCGGCCAGGACTGCCTTCTCGCCGACGGCGCGGGTTTCGTCCGAGGCGTAGTCGGTGAGGTATTCCGTCAGCGTCGAAAGGGCGTTCGGTGTGCAGTACCGCTTGATGAAGCCGGGGACGGCGAACTCCATAAAGTGCTCGCCCGTCCGGCCGAGGCGATAGCAGGCGGTACACCAACTGGGGATGTATCCGTCGGTAAGCAGTTCGCGGACGACTTCGTCCAGCGGGCGGATGTCGCCGAGGGTGAACTGCTCGCGCTCCATGAC
The DNA here is from genome assembly GCA_030631125.1 of Planctomycetales bacterium. The sequence goes on along the minus strand of DAOVLS010000030.1, from coordinate 11,113 downwards.
CTGGGCGTCTCCTGCCTCGGTGTATCCGCCGATCTCGATCCTGCTTCCGGCGTCGATCTGCGAGACGCCGAAGGCCATTACTTCCCGGCGAAGTTCGGGTTCCTCACGTGCCGTCAGTATCATTCCGGTGTACGGAACGGCCAGGCGGAGGATCGCCACGAGGCGCTTGAAATCGTAATCGCCGACGAAATTGCTCTCGTCCAGATTAACACCCGCTGCCGGTCTCATACGGGGAAAACTGATCGTATGCGGCCCGACACCGTATCGATTTTGCAAATACAGAGAATGAGACACCAGCCCCAGCACATCGAACCGCCAGTCGGCCAGCCCGAACAGCGCGCCGATTCCAACGTCGTCAAGTCCGGCTTCGAAGGCCCGGTTCAACCCGTCCAGCCGCCAGAGGAAATCGCCCTTGCGGGTCCCGGCTGGGTGCATCTTCGCGTAGGTCGCGTGGTGGTAAGTCTCCTGAAATATCTGGTACGTGCCGATGCCGGCGTCCTTGACCTTGCGGTAACCGTCGTAGTCCATCGGCGCAGCGTTGATATTGACTCGGCGTATGCTGCCGTGGCCGACCTTTATGGAGTACACCTGCCGGACGGTATCGGCGATGAAATCGGCGTCATAATCGGGATGTTCACCGAATACGAGAATCAGCCGCTTATGCCCGGCGTTTTCCAGCGCTTCGACCTGTCGGCGGAGCTCGTCGCTGCTCAATGTCCGTCGGATGGCGTCCGTATTCGACCGTCGGAATGCACAATATCGGCAGTCATTGACGCACTGGTTCCCCACGTAAAGCGGTGCGAACAGGACGATGCGGTTTCCGTACACCTTTCGCTTCAGTTGGCGGGCGGCGTCGAATATCTCCTCGACGAGTTCGTCCCCTGCCGCGAGAAGCGCCGCGGTTTCCTCGACGTTCAGCGGCTGCTTGTCGAGACTCTTGGCGATTATCTCCCGCACGCGCACAGGGTCGCTTTGGGCGTCGGCCAACAGTTCCGCCAGCGCGGTATCGTCGATGAAATCGACCGCCGACCCGCTCAACGTCATTTCCGCTAGCGCGCACATGTTGCTGCCTCCTTATTCGCGTGGCGGCGGTTTATGTAATTCAGCGAATCGCCCCGCCCCGTACCGGCTCGTCTGCCGATGGCGAGGATGCGTTCTTTCAGCAGGATGTGATAATTTTCGTCCTGTTCGACGCCGGCTTTGGAGGGGTATATCTCGTACAGTTTCCTGTATTGCGGCGGCGTGATGTTGGGCATAACCACGTTTGCGCCCCGCTGAAGGCCAAGTTCGTATCCCGCCCGGCTGTTGAGCGTAGCCACGGCGGTCGTTGCGGGAATGTTCGCTCGCGGGCATACGAGGCGGGTCAGGGCGATGACCTTGTAGGACATTATTTCGCTGTTGGGGACCTGCTCCTCGGCGCTGCGGGCCGGCGGGGTGTGCGGATTGGGAATGAACGGGCCTGAACCGATCATGTCCAGGTCGAGTTCGCCGAATAACTCGATGTCACGCGCGAGGGTTTCGTAAGTTTGCCCCGGCAGGCCTATCATCACGCCGCTTCCGGCCTCGTATCCGAGTCCGCGCAATTGGTGCAGAATGGCGATTCGGTCGGACCGCACGCCGTCCAGGTCGGGATGAATTCTCTCGTAGAGCGCCCTGTCGGACGTCTCAAACCGCAGCAGGTATCGACCGGCGCCGGCTTGACGCCAGAGGGCAAGTTCGTCGGCGCTTCGCTCACCGAGGCCCAGTGTAACGACCAGCGGGGTCCGCTTCCTGATTTCGGTAATGACCTCGGCAAACCATTGCGCCGAAGTCCCGCTATCCTGACCGGACTGGAGGACAATCGTACCGTATCCGAGTTCGACGGCCTTGTCGGCGCAGGCGAGGATTTCGTCGGCGTTCATCCGGTAGCGTTCGAGGCCTCGATTGTGCGCGCCCAGCCCGCAGTACGCACACCTGCGAACGCAGTGATTCGAGAACTCCGTCAACCCGCGAAGGTGGACTTCGTCGCCGACGTTCCGGCGGCGCACGTCGTCCGCCGTCCGCCACAATTCGGTCAATCGGCGGTCGTCGGATTCACGCAGCCAGTTGTGTATCTCATTGAAGTTCATCCTTGCTGCGTTTCCTGTATTCGTTGGAGTGTAACGGTGAAGGTGCTTCCGGCGTCCGGTTCGCTGGTAACGGTCGCCTCTCCGCCGTAGAGGTCTGCGAGTTTTTTGACGATCGAAAGTCCCAGCCCGCTGCCGAGGATGTTGCGAGTTTGGGGGTTTTTGATCCGCACGAACTCGCCGAACAACCGTCCGGCATCCTCGTTCGTCATTCCAATACCCGTATCGGCGACGGCGATGGTAACGTCGTTGTCGCCGGCCGACAGTGTTACGTCCACTCGCCCGCCGGGACGGTTGTACTTGACGGCGTTTGAGATGAGGTTGTTCAGGATAATTTCGATCTCTTCCCTGTCGGCCTGCATCATCAACGGCCCGTCGCAGTGAATTTCGACAGTAACGTTCTTCTCGGCGGCGGCTGGGGCGAAGGCTTCGATCGCATCGGTGGCGACGGCGGATACGTCCGTCTCAGCCAGGTCGCGTTTTTTCTGACCTGATTCGATGCGGGTCAGGTCCAGCAGGTCGTCGATCAGTTTTCGCATACCTTCCAGCCGCACCAGGCTGCGGCTCAACATGCGGTCGTACACAGCCTGGTCGTCGCCGGCGGACCGTTCCTCGACGATTCGGATATATCCCTCGATCGTGGAAATCGGCGCTTTGAGTTCGTGCGCAAGTACCGAGATGAACTGGAATCGGACCTGGCGTTTTTCTTCCGCCAGGCGCCGCGCCTGTCGCTGCAGCGCCAGGTGCCTGGCCGCCTTGGCGACGGCGGCCTTGAGTTCGTCCGGCGTGAAGGGCTTGGCGAGGAAGTCGTACGCCCCGCGCTTCGTGGCGTTGATTGCAACGTCCAGCGACGCATAAGCGGTGATCATTATCGTCAGCAGCGTGTCGCTTCTGCCGGCGATCTTCTCAAGGACGTCGAGCCCGCTGATACCGGGAAGTTTGTGGTCCAGAAGGAGGATGTCCGGGCATTGGGCGGTGATCATGTCGAGGGCTTCTTCACCCGCTTCCGCCTGGGAAATGTCGAAGCGGATTGTGCTGTCGATACACGGCGCGGACACCTCGAAATCGCGCATCGCACGCTCGGTGCCCAGGCGCATGCCCGGTTCGTCGTCCACCACCAGAACTCGCAGGACTTCTACGTTCATGGTCGATCCTTGAGCATTTCCTCTATTCGGCCAGCCAGATCGGTCGGGTCCACGGGCTTTTCCAGGAACGTCGTAACCGGAAGCCAGGTCTCGTCCGGTTCGAAGCCGAAGTGCAGGTCTTTCGCCTCTCGTATGCCGGTGAGCATGAGGATAGGCAGGTCGGGATGCTGCTGGTTAATCTCCCTTGCCAGGTCGAACCCAGCCAGACCTGTCTCCATCATGACGTCCAGAACGATCAGGTCGGGTACGACGTCTTTGAGTTGCTCGCGGGCCTCGGCTGCACTATAAACCGCCGACACTTCGAAGCCTTTCTCGGTCAGTACGGCCTTGTTCATCTCGACAAAATCAACGTCGTCGTCAACCAGTAACACCTTCGCCATCGTACCGCTCCTTATATGGAGTTATTCCTGCTGTCCCTGTCGAGGCAGCGAAACCGTGAAGGTCGTTCCCGTCGGACCGGCCTGACGGTCTGCGTTTGACTCGACGCTGATATCGCCTCGGTGCATCTTGACTATCCCGTAAGTTACCGCCAGGCCGAGACCGGTGCCTTTTCCTATCTGCTTGGTCGTGAAGAACGGATCGAATATCTTTTTGATGTTCTCGGGCAGGATACCCACGCCGGTATCGGAGACAGCCAATTTTACCCTGTTTTCCTCATCGGTAGTGGTAATTTTCAGCGCGCCCCCGTCGGGCATCGCCGAGACGGAGTTGCTTATCAGGTTCGTCAGCACCTGCATAAACTGGTCGGGGTCAAGTTCGACGATCGGTTCTTTCAGATCGTTCGTAACGGTCACCTTGATGTTCTTCGGGACATTGACGGCCTTGACGCTCCGCTCGATCAGTTTCCGCAGGTCCACCGCGTGCGGTATCACCTTGTTCTGCCTGGCGAAATGCAACAGTCCTGATACGATCTTCTTGCACCGGTCCGCCTGTTCGGTAATCATCGACAGGTCTTCGCGCAGCATCGAGTTTTCTTCGCACTCATCCAGCAGCAGGTGTGCGTACATCAGCACGTCGCCGAGGGGGTTGTTGACTTCGTGTGCGATACCGGCGGCCAGTTGACCCATGCTGGCGAGTTTCTCCGACTGCATCAGCGCTTCCTGCACGTCGGCGAGGTCCTTGTTGGATTTGGCCAATTCCTCGATCGTGCTGCGAAGGCGATCTATCGTATTGGGCAGGCACATCTCGTTTTCGGCGAGACCTTTGAAGATCGCTACGGCGTGCTCGCGACAGGTGTCGTATCCGCATGCGCCGCAGTTCAGTTCGTCTTCCGGCTTGAACTTACCCATCCGGGCCATTATCTGGTGGATTTCTTCTTCGAAAGGCACCGCGAGTCGCTGGTCGCTTGGCGTATAACTCCGCGTCAGGTCCAGGTCGTCGAATTCGGCGAGGCGGTCCGGGCCGAGGTCCTCATCCGTTCCGGCGAGCCGCTCGCGGACGTACCGGCTGACCTGGCTGCGGCGACTGAACAAAGGGGCATCCGTGCTCATGCCGGCGCCCATGATGCACCCGTTGCAGCAAAGCACTTCAAGCAACTTCGCGTCGATGGCGCCGCTCTGGAATTCCTTGATTGCCGCGACGAAATTGGTTCGTCCATCGGCCGTTACAACCTCGCCGACAATCAAGTCCTCGTCAATGTCGGCGGCCTGGAGCAATCCCCTGCTGATGGAGAACAATCCGCCCGTCCCGGCGTGCGGCGGATCGAAATCAGACTCTTCGACAGCACCGGAGGTAATGCCTGACTCGGAAAACATCCTGCGCAACTCGACAAAAGTAATGGCCGTTTCTACTTCGTTCGGGAGGTTTTTGTTGTCGGCCTCACCTTTTTTGGCGATGCACGGGCCTACGAACACAATCTTCAGGTCGTCGCCGTGCATCCGGTGAAGCGCCCGGGCGCCGGCGACCATAGGCGAGACGATCGGGGCGAGTTGGTCAACCAGCTCGGGGAAATAACGCTCCACGTAAGAGACTATCGCCGGGCAACTTGTGGCGATGAAGTGTTCGCCGTTCGTCTCGGTAAGGAGTTTGCGATACCTGCGGGCGACCAGGTCAGCGCCGAAACCGACCTCGGCGACGATGTCGAAACCCATCGCGCGGATCATTCCGACGAGTTCCTTCCAGTCGCAATCGGTAAATTCGGCAGGGAAACTCGGCGCTACGCACGCGGCGACCCTGTCCGGGCCTTCCAGAAGCGCCCGCACCAGGCCGGTGGTGTCCAGAACCTCCTTGGCGTTCTGACTGCAAACACGCACGCAGTTACCGCAACCGATGCACCTTTCGGGAATGACCTCTGCCTGACCATCGCTGATGCGAATCGCCTTGGCGGGGCACTCCCGCACGCACGTGTAGCACACGCGGCAGTGTTCGGTAATCGTTTTGACCAGACCCTCAGGCCGCATGATTCGCCTCACTTGCCGTCGGTGGCGCCGGCCTGCGCTTCTGCGCGAGGCCCCTCCTTCAGCAACCGACGAACTTCCGCTTTCAACTGCTCAGGGCGGACAGGTTTGTCCAGTACGCGGTCCATCTTCAGCCATGATTTCGCCTCCGGCGACTGCGCATCGAACGACATTCGCGTAACGGCGGTAACGGACGACAAGAGGATTACCGGCGTATCAGGATAAAGTTTCTTCAGGGAATGGGCGAGCACAAACCCCGAATCCGTCTGCTCCATCATCAGGTCGAGGATCACCAGGTCGGGCCTGACCGTCAGCAGCACCTCCTCTGCCTCTTCCTGTCCGTAGGCGGAAACTACCTCGTAACCTTCGGCGTTCAGCACAGCGGTAAGCAGTTCGACGGTGTCCGGATCGTCATCAACTACCAGCACTTTCTTGTTTGTGCTCATTTCAAATCCTTATTAATAGATGTTTTTATCGTCGCGGTGAGGCTATTGGAGCAGATCGTCGCGCTTGCTGTAGTGTGTATGCAGCAGGCGATGGCTTAATTCGCCCAGCGGTTGCCCGAGGAACTCGTCATACAGGCGAGTTATCCATTTATTCTTATGGCTGACGCGAACATCCTCTTCGCGGTCGATCTTGTAGAGCATTTTCATTCTCGCCCGCACGGCGTCCAGATCGGCGCCTAACGGTTGGCCGCCGCCGTTGATGCACCCGCCCGGGCAGGTCATTATCTCGATAAATTGCAGGTCGTCGCGCCCCTCGCACACCTGGTCCAGAAGTACCCTGGCATTTCCCATACCGCTGACGACCGCAGCGCCGACTTTCAGACCGTCAACCTCGAAATGTAATTCCTTAGCGCCCTTGAGTCCCCGAAGCGGCTGGATTTTCAGGTCGGGAAGTTCCTTTCCCGTCAGCAGGTAATGCGCCGTTCGCACCGCCGCTTCCATCACGCCGCCGCTTGCGCCGAATATCTTCCCGGCGGTCGATCGTTCACCGAACGGCGTGTCGGCTTCCTCGTCGTGCATCGAGGCGAGGTCCACGCCGAACATGTGGAGCAACTGGCCCAGTTCGCGCGTGGTCAACACGTAGTCAACGTCCGGGATATTATTCGGCGCCATCTCGGGACGCGTACACTCGAACTTCTTGGCTGTACACGGCATGATCGAGACGCTGACGATCTTCGACGGGTCAAGACCCTCTCGCTCGGCGAAGAAACTCTTAATCAGCGCGCCCATCATCTGCTGCGGACTCTTGCAGGTAGAAACGTTGGGGATAAGGCTGGGATAAAACTGCTCGAAGAACTTAATCCAGCCCGGTGAGCAACTTGTCATCATCGGAAGCACGCCGCCGGTCTTGATTCGCTGGGCCAGTTCGGACGCCTCTTCCATAATCGTCAGGTCCGCAGAGAACGACGTGTCGAACACGCGGTCGAATCCCACGCGCCTCAATGCCGCGACCATCTGTCCGTCCACGTCTTTACCGGCCTTGACGTCGAACTCTTCGGCCAGCGTGACCGACACCGCCGGAGCGTGCTGGACGACCACCATTTTGTCCGGGTCGGCCAGCGCGGCGATTACCTCGTTCAGGTACGACCGTTCGCTCAACGCGCCCGTCGGGCAGACCAGGATGCACTGACCACAATTAATGCACGACGAGACGTTAAGCCCTTCGTCGAAGGCCGTTCCGATAAACGCGCTGCTGCCCCGACCGATGAAATCAATGGCCGAAACGCCCTGTACCTCTTCGCACATCCGAACGCACCGGCCGCAGAGTATGCACTTTTCCGGGTCGCGGATAATCGCCGGACTTGAAACATCCATAGGCCTGCTGGTCTTCTTACCGTGGTAGAGCCGGCGGCGGATACCCAAATCCTGCGCCAGTTTCTGGAGGTCGCACTTGCCGTTGCGCGAGCAGTAGAGGCAATCGTCGGGGTGATTGCTCAACAGCAATCTGACGATCGTTTTGCGGGCCTCAAGCACCCTGGGAGTGCTGGTCCTGATTTTCATACCCTCTGCCACCGGATAAGAGCACGACGGCGTCAGGTTGGGTGAGCCATCGACCTCGACAACGCATATCCGGCAAGCGCCGCTTGGAGGCAGGCCCTCCATGTGGCACAGCGTGGGAATGTGAATACCTTCGCGTTTCAAGGCGGTGAGGATCGTCTCGCCCGCGTCGGCTTCAATCGTCCTGCCATCGACTTCCAATGTAATCATGCGAACACCTCTGTTTTATCACGTAATGCTTTTTTGTAAGGTTATTCCGGCTGGGTGAAATCAAGGTCGCATCGCAGACATCGCCGCGCTTCGCACATTGCCGCCTGTTCGCTGATGCACAACTCGACCTCGGCGAAGTTGCCTTTGCGCTCATCGGCCGGTAACTCCGGCGACTCGACGCGCAACTGGTCCTGCTCGTCGTCTTCGGGAATCTGCACAGGCTCGATATAGACGGTGGGCAGTTTGGGTTTCGGTAGTATTTTCAGCAATTTGCCCGCCACGTATCGGTCGATCATCACGGCGGCGTCTTTTCCAGCAGCCACTGCCTCGATTACCGTACCAGGCCCGTTGACCGCATCGCCGCCGCCGAACACGCCCGAACGCTCCGTGGCGCAGGATTCGGCGTTCGTCGCCAGCGTGCCCCATTTCGTCAGGGCCAGGTCGCCGAATCCGTCCGTCTCAGGCTCCTCGCTGATGGCGACAATCAGCGTGTCCAGTTCCACGTCGAATTCCGAGCCGGCAACGGGTTCGGGCCTGCGCCGTCCCGACGAGTCCGGCTCGCCGAGCCGATTGCGGATAAATCGCACCCCGGTAAGCCTTCCGTTATCGACGTGCAGGGCAACGGGGGCGACCAGTTCTTCGATTGTAACGCCTTCAGCCAGACCGGCTTCGATCTCCTCGGCGTATGCGGGCATCTCGCGCCGCGTGCGACGATAGAATACGCCCACGTTTTCTGCGTTTCCCTGCCGGAGGGCGACGCGGGCGGCGTCCATTGCCGAATTACCGCCGCCGACGACGCCGACCCGCCCTTTGGCCAAGACCTCGCCTTCGAGATTATGGGCCTTGAGGAATTTGATACCCGCGATGACGCCCTCGGCATCCTCGCCGGGCACCGACAGTTTCCTGCTCCGGTGCGCGCCGGTGGCCAGATAGACCGCTTTGTATCCGTCGCCGAACAGGCCGTCGATTGTGATGTCCCGCCCCAGGGCCTTGTTGCACTTGAGATCGATATTCTCGTTCAGCAGCGAGTCTATCTCCTTTTCTATAAGATTTCTGGGCAGGCGATATTCGGGAATCGCACAGATGAGCATCCCGCCGGGCTTCGACTCGCGCTCGAAGATGGTTACTTTGTGTCCCTTCAGGGAAAGATAATGCGCCGCCGCCAGTCCCGAAGGTCCTGCGCCTATGACCGCGATACGTGCGGCGTCCGCTCCGGCAAGGGTAATTTCCGGCGCACAATCCGACGGGTCGATTTTATCCACTACGAAACGCTTGAGCGCGCGGATGGCTATCGGTTCGCCCCCGGTCGAGCCGGCCCGGCAGGACTGCTCGCACGGATGGTGGCATACGCGGGCGCAAACCGACGGGAAAGGATTGGCCTGTCGAATGACACGGTAGGCCTGGGCGTACTCGCCGCGAGCGATGTGGATTACGTATCGCCAGGTCTCCGTATTGACCGGGCAACTGTTCTGGCAGGGGACGCCCACCAGTTCGGCGCAAGCGCCGGCGGGACAATTACGCTCGAAAATATGGGCTTCGTACTCGTCGCGGAACCAGCGAAGCGTGCTCAACACCGGGTTCGGAGCCGTCTGTCCAAGCCCGCAGAGGCTGGTGGCCTTAATCGTCTCGGCAAGTTTCTCAAGGTGCATTATACCCTGAAAACGCAGAAGGGCGTCTATGTCGGTTTCGGTCCGACGAGGCGAAACAATGGCCTGGAGAATCTCGAGCATCCGCTTCGTACCTTCCCTGCAGGGGATGCACTTTCCGCAACTCTCGGACTGGATGAACTCCATGAAGAACTTGGCGAAATCGACCATGCAGGTCGATTCGTCCACCACGACCAGGCCGCCGGAACCCATAATAGTGCCGAATTCCTTGAGCGCTTCGTAGTCGGTTTCGATGTCGCGATACGCCTCGGGGACGCATCCGCCCGAAGGTCCGCCGATCTGAACGGCCTTGCAGCGCTTGTTGTTGGGGATGCCCCCGCCGATGTCGAAAACAACCTGCCGAAGCGTTGTGCCCATCGGAACTTCGACAAGTCCTGTTCGGTTGACCATGCCCGAAAGCGCAAAGACCTTCGTGCCCTTGCTGCCGTCGGTTCCCATCGAGGAGAACCACTCTGCCCCGCGTTCGAGGATAAGCGACAGGTTAGACAGCGTCTCGACGTTGTTAATAATCGTCGGCTTGTCGAACAACCCCTGGACGGCGGGGAACGGAGGCCTGGGGCGAGGCATGCCTCGCTTGCCTTCAATCGAATGAATCAGCGCCGTCTCCTCGCCACAGACAAACGCGCCGGCGCCTTGCTTGATTACGATCTCCAGGTTGTTTCCGCTACCGAGAATGTTGTGCCCGATGAGTCCGTACTCGCCGGCCTTTGCAATGGCTTCGGCGAGGCGCTCTATCGCCAGGGGGTACTCCGCCCTGATATAGATGTAGGCCTTGGTAGCGCCGATTGCGTACGCGGCGATTAAAATCCCTTCGATAAGCCGATGCGGGTCGCTCTCGCCGACTGCCCGGTCCATAAAAGCGCCCGGGTCGCCCTCGTCGGCGTTGCAAATGAGGTACTTCTTCTCCGACGGCGTGTTGAGTGCGAAACGCCACTTCTTTCCGGTCGGGAACCCGCCACCGCCACGACCTCGAAGACCGCTGGACTCGACCAGGTCGCATACTTCGGCGGGCGTCATGGTCTTCATCGCCTTGGCCGCAGCCGAATATCCGCCACGCGCGATGTACTCGTCTATGTCGGTCGGATTGATTATCCCGCTGGATGCCAGGACCACGCGACGCTGACGGGCAAGGAACGGATGCTCGTCCAGATAAGGAACGTCGTCCCATGACTCCGCCTGGCCGTTGCGAAACTGCCCCAGCACCATTTCCGACGGAACGCTCCGGCCCGATAATGCGGCTTCGAGCAGGTCGGCGGCGTTCTCGGCGGTAACGCCGCCGAAACTTATACGCGCCCTGCCGGGCAACTGGACATCCACAATCGGCTCGGCCGAACACAGCCCGATGCAGCCGACCTCGACCACGTCCACGTCAACCTTCTTCTGCTGTAGATACTCACGTATCGCCTCAAGCGTCTTTCCCGCCCCTGCACCCAGGCCGCAGGTCCCCGTGCCAACGAAGACGACCGGTTTCGTCAAGGCCTCGCGTCGCAAACCGGCGATTTTCGCCGCCAACTGCTCCTCGCCCGCCTTGTACGCTTCATATAATACGCCGCTGTTCAAACTTGCCAGCAGGTCCGCTGAAGGTCT
>DAOVLS010000132.1 GCA_030631125.1 Planctomycetales bacterium | reverse complement strand
GTACACTGTACATAATAACAGCAATAAAGGGATCGCCATGACCACCAGGCCGTTGACTGAGCAGCAGAAGAAGGTATTGGGGCATATCGAGGAGTATTCGTCCGGGCACGGCTTCCCGCCGACGCTGCGAGAGATCAGCCGGGCGGTCGGCATCGCCAACATCAACGCCGTCCGCGGACACCTCGCCGCCCTGGAGAAAAAGGGTTACATCACGAAGGACCCCGACAAGGCCCGCTCGATCAGGGTCCTTCACTCGCCGTCGGCCTTGAGCAGGTTACGCGGCAAACTGCACGATATCGCACACACCGACGAGGGCGTTGCCTGCTGGGTGGTCTATGGCCTGGCGTGGGCGACATCGCAACACAGGAAAATCCTGACCGGGCGGGCGAAAAAACTCATCGAAGATGCCATCGAGCAGGAATGTGTCGAGCACGGATGGAAACTGCTCGAAAAGGACGTCCGCCCGGACCACGTCCGGGTAATCGTGGAGGTCTGGCCCAACCACTCGCCGGAGCAGGTCGTCCGGCGGTTCAAACGAATGACCAACTTTACCCGACGGCGCCACGCGAAGCACTTTTCCAACAAGGAACTCTGGCGACGTGGCTACGTGGTAACAACCGACCTGGATATCCTCGATGAACTTGTCAAACAGATGCTGAACGAACAGGAAACAGGATAAGTACAACTGCCGCGGAAGAAGCACCCATGTGTGCCGGCACTGGAAAGCGGCGTAGATAGACACGCAGAGTGCCGCCCGGCGTAGGGCGGCAATGGATGACAAACCGCTCGCGTGAAAAACCACAGGCGATGCGCACGGGCGGAGTCCGCGCGCACAGAAAAGGAGCACAACGATGAACCGAAACAGTGGATCAAACACGGTATTGACAGGTCGGGCGATGATTCGCCTGGCGGCGGCTGTCGCCCTGGCGGCGGCAATCGTCCTGGTAATGGGAACGCCACGCGCCGAGGCGGCGGGGCTGCTCGTCGCAGACGGCGGCTTCGGGGGCGTACTCGAAATCGAGTCGCACAGCGCGACCGTAACAATCAACAACGGTGTCGCGGTAACCGAAGTTACACAGGTATTTCGCAACACCGAGGACCGCCAGGTCGAGGCGCTCTACACCTTTCCCGTCCCCAGGGGCGCGTCGGTCGCCAATTTCAGCATGTGGATTAACGGCAAGGAGATGATCGGTGAGGTACTCGAAAAGAAACGCGCCCGGAAGATTTATGAAAGTTACAAGCAGACCTTCCGCGACCCCGGCCTGCTGGAGCAGACCGATTACAAGACCTTCAAGATGCGGATTTTCCCCATCGGCCCGCAGGCGAAACAGAGGGTAAGGATACGCTACTATCAGGAACTGGATTACGACGATGACTGGGTAACATATGTTTATCCTCTATCGACTGTTTCTCATCACGGGGCCGGTTCGAAGACTACGGGCAGGTTCTCGCTGACACTACACGCCAAGTCGCAGGTGCCGATCATCGCGATGGAGAGTCCTTCCCACAAAAAGGACTTCGTAATCGCCAAACACGGCGACTCTTATCGCCAGGCAAGTCTCGAAACCACCGGCGGCGATCTGAATCGTGACGTGGTCCTTGCCTACAGGCTCTCCCGCGCGAAGACCGGTCTGGACATTATCTGCTCGAAAAGAGACGGTGAAGACGGATATTTCTGCCTGACGCTGACGGCCGGTGATGAACTCGCCGACAGGGCCGAACCGATGGATTATGTCTTTATCCTCGACATCTCCGGCTCGATGGCCGACGAGAGCAAACTGAAGATCAGCCGGGACTGCATCGGCGCGTTCATCGAAAAACTCGGCGAAAAAGACCGATTCGAGATCATCACTTTCAACGTTGCACCGGCAACGTTGTTCAACGAACTCAATCTGGCCGACCAGCAGGCCAAGACCAGAGCCGGTGGGTTCCTCACTTCGCAGAAGGCCGGAGGCGGGACGGTGCTTCGTCCGGCGCTGATGGCGGCTTATAAGTACCGCGACCCCGACCGCCCGCTCAATGTCGTGATATTTTCCGACGGTATGACCGAGCAGGGCGAGCGGAGCGAACTGCTGGAGGCTATCCGGCAAAAGCCCTCAAACGCGAGGGTCTTTTGCGTCGGCGTGGGCAACGAGGTCAACCGCCCGCTACTGAAGCAACTGGCCGAGGACGCCGGCGGGCTTGCGGCGTTTCTGTCCCGAGGCGACAACTTCGACCGACAGGCAAAGGCGTTCCGACGCAAACTCACCAAACCGGCAATGACGAATGTAAAAATCACCTTCGACGGCGATGAGGCCTACGATGTCGAACCTCGCAAACTGCCGAACCTTTACCACGGAACGCCGCTGCGACTTTACGGGCGATACTGCAAGATAGGCCCGGCGAAGATTACCGTCCATGCCGAGATCAGCGGACAGGAGTTCACCAGAAACCTCACGGTAACGCTGCCGGCGAAGGATAAGTCCAATCCGGAAATCGAACGGATGTGGGCATGGCGGAAGGTTCAGCGATTACTGGGCGAATCCAGCCGTCCCGCAGCCGTCGATGAGGTGGTCCGTCTTGGCGAAGCCTACTCGATAGCGACGGAGTACACCTCGTTTATCGTGCTGGAGAACGATGCCGAGTACAAGCGGTGGAAGATCAAGCGGAAAAACGCCCTGCGGATTAAGCGCGACCTGAACGCCCGCAAACAGTTACTGGCCCGGTTGGAGACGATGCGGGACGAATCGCTGGCGGGACTAGGCCCTCAGGCTGCCAGGAAGGCCGCGGCGACGAAACCGAAGAAGCCCAATCGCAGCCTGGACCTGAATCCTCCGCGCCGACCGAGTTTCGGCGGTGGTGGTGGTGGGCCGGTCGGACTGATTACACTGATGGTCATCGGAGCATTGGCTGCAATGACGGTTATTCGTCGCAGAAAGGAACAGACGTGCGAGCGGAAACCGTCAACATTGTAAGAGGTCGGATCGCCGGGGCCGCCGGGGCGGGGTGGCACGGTCATCCCCTGGGGATGGCCGTGATCGATGACGCCACGGCCAAGCTTCGCTTGACCGTGCCACCCGCTGTGGTGGTCCTGGCGGCAATCCTGATTCAATGCCTCCCGGCGGCGCAGGCGGCGCTCCAGTTCGACCGTCATGCCGTCGAGGCCGGGCAGGTCTGGCGGGTACTGACCTGCCACCTTACTCACTAGTCCCGGCCTCACCTGGCGGCGGACCTGGCCGCATTCGCAGTGCTGTACTGGATGGGACGAGGCCGCCCGTATCAGTTATTCGCCATGCTGGCGACCTCGTTCGCGGCGGTGGGTCTGGCCGTCCTTTTCGGAGCCGGTGACATCACCATTTATCGAGGTCTATCCGGCGTGAATTACGCCCTGCTCGGCTGGGTCCTGGTAACACTGGCCGCCGGGGCCGGGCGACTGGTGCGCCTCGCCTGCCTGGGACTGCTGGCCGTGGTGGCTGCTAAAATCGTATTTGAGGTGGCCGGCGCGAGTATCATACCCGGCATCGGTCTGCCCGAAGGCGTCGCAACCGTCGGCGTAGCCCACGCCGCAGGACTGATCGTCGGAATACTGTGGGGATACAGATTAAGAAGACGATAAAAAACATGGAGCAGATACAGCTTTTGGGCCGGATAACCAGCAAGGCTAACGGCAAACGCGCCGGGGAAATATATATCTGTCCTCCCCGAATCCGCTCGCTGTTGGAGGATTTATCCGGGGATATTGGTTTTCATTCCGTCGCGGAGTTTGGGTCCGTGCATCATGCGCGCACGCTCACTGATCATCCAGACCAGAGACGTTACCCACATAACCAGCGCGATGGCAATAGCCACGCACAATGAAGTCCAACCGGTGGTGAGATAAGGCGGCGGGCCTGTACCGTAAAACATGCCGATAGTGTGAGGCGCTTGCGCCGCCACACCGGCCCAGACGGCCAGGAGCGTCGCCGTCGTTGTCTGGCAGATGGCACAGATCCACGGGCAGGAGATACTCCATCGCTGCCGACCCGCCCCGACAATCAAGCCCAGGCTCAGCAGGAGCCACAGGACACCGGCCAGGTCAAATACCGGCGCGGCGTGGATGAAGGAGTTCCACAGCCACTGCGTGGCGACCGGAATCTCGCCGAGTTCGACGGTATATTGGGCGTGGGACAATTTGTTAACCAGGTGCCGCGTTACGCCGACGACCAGCACCCAGATAAGGTAGGCGACACCGGCGAAGGCCATCGCCAGACCCACGTCAACGCGAGATGTACGTCGAACACGTCCGAGCATGCCGATATTAGAACACGCACAACCCAAACGGTCAAAGATTCTTCGCGGTTATACAAAAAATTAGCAGGGATACAAAGGATGCAGGGGATAAAGATATAATTAAAAAAAAGCGGCCTTTTTCTGTTTTCGGCTAATTATTTTTCATCCCCTGTATCCCTGCTAATGTTGTCTGTCAATGCGGGGCAGGAAAATTACTTGTCGGCGTCCGGGCGGCTATCTATAATCACCGTTTGGGTCGATATAATAATATTGAGCATAAGTAACAGGAACCCTTTCCTCTATGGTTGAGCGAACGTTTTCAGGCCGGGGCGGTTCGGCGGCTCGCTGGGGCATGGTGATGCTGCTGGCGGTCATTGTCGTGATGTTGGGGCGCGAGTTGGTTTCTTCGCCTGCGCCGGCTGACGCCCGGACCGGCTGGGCCGGTCAGGACGGAAAAGTCTTCGCCATCGCGGGACAAGTTACCAAGGACACCTACGGGCTATACCTTGTTGACATGAAAAATGGTACAATATGTGTGTATCAGTTTCTCGACAATGGGCGTTTGAGGCTGATGGCGGCCAGGACATTCATTTACGATTGCCAATTGGATTCGTATAATACCGAGCCGCTACCCAGGGATGTTGCGAAACTGGTCGCAAAGGCAAGGCGGTTGAAGGATATAAAGACCACCACCAGGCCGTAGGGCTTGGCTTTGATGGTTGGCGGTTCGCCCAAAAAGGGTGAGCCAGGGAGTGCTCTATCATGGCTGACAAAATGTACTACAGCGAGGACGAAACACTTGGGAAGCTGGGCCTTACCGGTGAGGAACTGGAAGGGCTGGTCAGCGAGGGCAAACTTCGCACCTATCCCGACGGGCAGAACAGGATGTTCAAGGCCGATGAGGTCAATGCCCTTGCGTCCGCCGGGTCGGGTGGAGAAATAGAACTGACCCCGGCCGAGGATTCCACCGAAGACGCAGTAACGCTTTCCGAAGCCGAGGAAATAACCTCCTCGCCCGGCAAGGCCGATACGGTCATCACCTCCGAAGGTATCAGCATCTTCGACGAAGAGGACCTCGAGGTAGCCGCTGACCCAATGGCCAAGACCGCTATCGCTCCCAGCGTGGAAGACCAGATTTCCCTTGAAGGCGTCGGTAGCGGTTCAGGTCTGCTGGACCTGACCCGCGAAAGCGACGATACTTCGCTCGGCGCTGAAGTGCTCGAGCACATCGACGTGGAAAGTGCGGTCCCCAGCAGCGCCGCCGCTGAAGGCATCGCCGCTCCTCCGATACTCACCGACAGGGAACCGGCTTACGTGGAAATGCCGACTGTCGTCGAGGAGATCGACGCCGGAAGCGGTGTGTTCTCCGGGCTGATAGTGGCTGGATGCCTGCTGATGATATTGATGGGCGCCGTGGTGATGGCAACGATGCTCGGAGCCGTGCCGCCCTACCTGGAGGCACTCCAGAAAAACTGGACAATCTTTATTGCCGTTTCGGTAGTGGTAACGTTGATCCTTGCGGTCGTGGGTTATTTCCTCGGCAAGTCCGTAGCCGACAGGACCGCCGCACTCCAGCGGTCCGAGTAAAATTACTTTGACGACAAGGAATTCTTTTACTCTTTTGTTGTAAGCGTGTTTTGCAAACTCAAGGAAAGGACGGTTTGAAATGAGCGGCAGATTGACAATGACGGCGGTGGTACTGGTCGGTTTTCTGGCGGCGGGAGCTGTCGGATGCGTTTCCCGGGACGAGTATAACAAGGCGGTAGCGGCCTCGCAACGGGCCAACGATGCGCGGGACAAGGCTCTGGCGGACCTGCAGGTTGTCAAGACAGAGAACCAGAAACTCCGCTACGAACTGAATGCCCACGAAATGACACTCGCCGGAAAAGACAAGGTTGTCGCCAACCTCAAGCAGGCCCACGAAAGCCTGCTCGCCGACTTCAAAAAACTCGAAGCGATGTACCAAAAGGCTGTCGGGCGGAAAGTGTCCATCGTCGGACCCAAAATCAGTATCCTCCCGCTCAGAGTGGACGCCGCCCTGCGGGCACTGGTGAAGGCAAACCCGGAACTGATGGACTATATGCCGAAGTACGGCATGATCAAACTCAAGGCCGACCTGACGTTCGCCAAGGGATCGGTCAGTGTCAGACCCGGCGCGATCGCGGCACTGGGCAAACTGGCCGAAATAGTCAACGCCGGCGAAGCAAAAACATTCCACATCTATGTAGCCGGGCATACCGACGACATCCCGCTGGTCAGGCCTGCGACCGTCAGGGCGCACAAGTCCAACTGGGGACTGTCGCTTCACCGAGCCGGCGCAGTCGTGAAGGTTCTCGCCACCGGCGGTGTCGAACAGCCGCGAATGGGAGCGATGGGATTCAGCAAGTATCACCCCGTCGCG
>DAOVLS010000093.1 GCA_030631125.1 Planctomycetales bacterium | reverse complement strand
TACCGCGATTATACACTCGAAGTTGGTGGGCAACATGACCTACATGGGCAAGGCGATGGACACGACGCTCTATGTAAAGAACGGCCCGTCGGCGGCGGGCAACGGTGCGGGCGGAGAAGGTTACGGTAACTTCTCCATCGCCTGCGCCACCGGCGAAGGCGTCGTAACGCCGATGACCTTCACCCGCCTGCGACGATGCACAATGGTCGATAATTTGAGGATTATTTAATGTTGGTAGCACAGGTTTTCAACCTGTGCTGCTCCACCAAGTGCGGGATGCACAGGTTGAAAACCTGTGCCACGAAAAAATGTTCATAGCAGTGGTAGAAGGTAATGCGGTTTCGACAATAAAGCATCCCTCGATGCGGGGATGGCGGCTGCTGGTGGTCCAGCCGATTGATCTGGTCGGCAAGCCGGACGGCGATCCGCTTCTGGCTATCGACATGCTGGGCGCAGGCCATGGCAGCAAGGTGCTTATCAGCAACGACGGTAAGGGTGCGCGAGAGATGGTCGGCAACACCAACTCGCCCGTCCGATGGGCCGTTATAGGAATTCTCGATCATCAGGAATGAAACGAGTGGACGCCGAACTGGTCAATAAGATTACCGAACAGGTGATAGAAGCCCTTGGGCGGCAAGGGATTGCAGCATCGCAACTGGAAACCCCGCTTCCGAAGACACAGGAACCGGCGGAACGCAAACCGACGGATAGCTATCCGTCGGCTTTGGGAACCCGTCCGGTTACGAGGGTCTTTATCACCGTCGATGACTTACGACAACGATTATCCGGTATAAACGGTAGTGTAATCGAGTTGTCGCACAACGAATTCCTCACGCCCGCCGCCACTGACTTTGCAGAGCAGAAAAACCTTACAATCTCTAAAATAGAACGGAATATCGGAATACCGGAATACCACACGTCCGGCGTGCTCGCTTCAGCGAGGCATGACGAAACCGGAACACCTCGCTCCACTCCGACGGATACAAACCCGGATTCGACGCCGACGACCACAATCGGTCTTGTTATCGACAGATCCGATGAGAAGGTCCGAAGCGTTACCGATTCGCTTTCAAACAACGGAATTGGTTTTTCGCGGTTCGACCGGTCGTCCTGCTGGATGGAGAACCTCCGGTCGATGTGCCGGGATGTCGCTTCGGACGGGCTTGTCGCCGGTGTTGCGATCATGCCATACGCAGCCGATGCGATGGTGCTGGCCAATAAGATCACCGGCATCCGCGCCGTGCAAGGCACGCGTCTCGAAAGCGTCAAGGCCGGGCTTCGCCACTTCGGCGCGAACGTCCTGATACTCGAACACGCCTTCTCAACGTTCCACGAGATGTGCACGATGATCCGCGCTTTCACGAATAATCGCGCCAACAAGGTTTCTTCCGGCGTTCTTCTGGAAGCAGTCGGCAGGGAGGAGAGGTCGTAGATGCGAATAGCGAAGGTCATAGGCAAAGTAACGATGAACCTGTCGATGAGCGAGGTCGTACCGGGCAGTTTCCTGATTGTCCGGACCTGCAATCGCGGCACGCTCACCGGCGCTAACGAAGGCAACGACGAGACGGTCGTTATGTACGACCGCCTGGGCGCGGGCGTCGGCGATATGGTCGGCCTGGTCGAGGGACGCGAAGCCACCGCTCCGTTCTGGCCTACGAAAGTACCATACGACGCCTATAACGCCTGCATACTGGACACCGTCAACTTTCGACCCGTTATCAGGATGGGGGATAAATGATGGTCAATGAATGGCAAATCAAGCAGCAGATATGCGACATAGGGCGGCGAATGTACGATCACGGCTTCGTGGCCGCCAATGACGGCAACATATCCTTCCGCCTCGGCGACGGGCGATTCCTCTGCACGCCGACCGGCGTGTCCAAAGGATTCCTGAAACCCGCCGATATCGCCGTGGTGGACGATAAGGGAAAACAACTGGAAGGGGCGAAGCCTAGAACCTCCGAGATACTGCTGCACCTGGAAATATATCACGAGATGCCGGAGATAAACGCCGTCTGCCACGCCCATCCACCCAACGCGACTGCCTTTGCAGTCGCCGGCGTGGACCTGCCATCGGGCATCCTGCCGGAAGTGGAAATATTCATCGGACAGGTGCCGATAGCCGCATACGACACCCCCGGCAGTAAAAACCTGGCCGAGACCATCCTGCCGCACCTGAAAAACAACGCAAACACGATCATCCTCGCCAATCACGGAGTGGTTACCTGCGACAAGGACCTCCAGCAGGCATATTTCCACATCGAAACGCTGGATATGTACTGCAATATCCTGCTGCTGTCCAAACAGATCGGCAATATTCGCCCGCTGCCCGAAACCAAGGTGCGTGAGTTGCTCGACATAAAGGAGGGGATGGGCATTTCCGATCCCCGGCTTGAGTGTCTGCGAACGCATGAAAGTAATCCGGAGGCGTGCGTCCTCGCCGGCAGCGACGAATTTCTGCGCGGCTTCTCGACGATCGCCATCCCGCAGCACACGCCCGACGCCGAAGGTCACGGCCACGGTAACGGCATCGCCGGAACGCCGTCGCAGGCCGGTCAGCCCCAGCCGACGCCGACATCGCCCGGGGCTTTCCCCGCTACGGTCGCCGGGCGGAATATACCCGGCGCCGAAGGCCTGGGCTCAAGTTCCGAAACCGTACGCAAACGGGCTACGGAAGACGAAATCGAACGACTCGTACAGGTAATAACCGACAAACTCGTTCAGGCATCCGGTGGACCGTATCAACAATAATGATGGGTGCCATGAATAATGATGGGTGCCATGTTCTCGACCGAAGCGCAGCGAAGGGCGTGAACATGCCCACCCCCGAAGACGGGTGAGGGCATGGCACCCATATAACCAGGTGTTACACAACACTACGTGGAATGCTGAATTATGAAATCATTGGATAAAAAACTCGCGGAGATTCATTCGGACCCGAATTCCAACGCTTTTATTCTCGCCGACGCCAAGGACGCGGACATGGCATTCGGTATCGCCACGCCCGGCAAAAGCCCCGAGCACGCCGACGGGGAGTTTCGCTCGCTGGCCGATTACCGCGAACACATCCGCCAAAACGTCCGACAGGGACTGCTCGACATTATGCTAATGTCGATCTCGTCCAACGAGATACTCACGATCCGCGAGCGTATCTTCGACGGCTCGTCCGTAACGCCCGCCATCCGCGCCAACGACACCACCGACATCCACGTCGCCCGCGGAGCGTCCTATCCGCAGGTCCCGGCCAGACCCTTCAGCACGGCCTTGCTGGACCACGCACAGTGCGGACAGGTCGGCTGCGACATCGCCGACCGGCACCTCGGCGCGAACCTGGGTCTGTTCAGTATGACATTCAACAACGACGTCAACCTCGACCGCGAAATGCTCGAAGCGTACAAGGCCTTTCGTATCGAGGCGGAACAGAGGGGTTTTCGCCATTTCCTTGAGGTTTTCGCTCCCAATGCGATGGTCAACCCCATTCCGACCGAGCAACTTGGCAGTTTTCTGAACGATATGATCACCCGCGCACTCGCCGGCGTACCGTCGTCAGCCAGACCCTTGTTCCTGAAAATGCCGTACCTCGGACCGGCCGCTATGGAAGAACTGGTCAAATACGACCCGCACCTGGTGCCGGGAATCCTCGGCGGCTCGGCAGGGACGACTTACGACGCTTTCAAACTCCTGGCCGAGGCAAAAAAGCACGGCGCACGGGCCGCCCTTTTCGGCCGGAAAATCAAGGACGCCGAAGACGAACTTTGCTTCATCCAGTTCCTCCGCTGGATCGCCGACGGAGAGATCGAACCCGAGGAAGCGACCAGGGCATACCACGGCGTCCTCGCCGGTCTGGGCCTCCAGCCGCACCGGCCTCTGGAAGAAGACATGCAACTGACCAGCGGCATAACGAGTTACGGTTCTTCCGGCAGGACGATAAGCATCCCGCGCTCGCCCGCCGGGGCCACAGCCGTCAGTGCCTCAACCGCAACACAGGCGAATTCCGACATCTCCTGGCCGACCAAACCCGACGGGCTGCCGGACTTCCCAAAAATGACGCCGCAGCAACGCCTGGCATACCATCAGGCCCGCCTCGGCTGACACTTCGGGCCGACGATAACAACCATTGGCATTATCCTCACTGCCTCGCTACAATGCTCCGGCGATTTGTCAAAGAACGAATCTGGAAACACCGGTCTAAAATCGAAGGAGAATTTTGAAATGCCACTGGTTCCAATGAGAACAATGCTGGATCACGCCGCTGAAAACGATTACGGGATCGCCGCTCTGAACGTCAACAACATGGAGCAGATTCAGGCGATTATGATGGCCGCCGAGGAAACCGACTCGCCTGTCATCATTCAGGCGTCGCGCGGCGCGAGGCAGTACACCAACGACGCCTATCTGCGCCACCTGATGCTCGCAGCCGTCGAACTGTACCCGAAAATCCCCATCGTCATGCACCTCGACCACGGCAACAGCGCCGAGACCTGCTTCAGCGCCATCGAGCAGGGCTTCACGTCCGTGATGATGGACGGCTCACTGAGCGAAGACGGCAAGGTGCCCAGTTCGTATGAGTACAACGCCGAGGTAACGAAGAAAGTCGTCGATGCCGCTCATGCCGTCGGCGTCAGCGTCGAAGGCGAGATCGGCGCGCTGGGCGGAATCGAGGACGGACACGGCGCAGGCCTGAGCGAGGAAGAAGCCCAGGAGCATCTGACCGATCCGGCACAGGCAGAGCAGTTCGTCGCCGACACCGGCGTGGACGCCCTGGCCGTCGCCATCGGCACCAGTCACGGAGCGTACAAGTTCAAGAAGAAACCCACCGGCGACGTGCTGAAGATGAGCCTTATCGAGGAAATCCACAAACGCCTGCCGAACACGCACCTGGTGATGCACGGCTCGTCGAGCGTGCCGCAGGAATTGCAGGACATCATCAACCAGTACGGCGGCGACATCAAGCAGACCTACGGCGTTCCGATAGAGGAAATCCAGCGCGGCATCAAGCACGGCGTTTGCAAGATTAACGTCGATACCGACAGCCGGCTGGCGATTACCGGCGCGATTCGCAAGGTTTTCAGTAAAAGCCCTGAAGCCTTCGACCCGCGCAAATACCTCGCCCCTGCCCGCGAGGCGATGAAGCAGGTCTGCATCAAGCGAATGACCGCCTTCGGCCAGGCAGGAAACGCCGGAAAAATCAAACCCACTACCTGCAAGGAAATGGTGGATTTTTATAAAAAATAATGTCCGTAAGGAAAAGAACGATGGTAGTCAAAGTGGATACAGATAGAGGGCGTATTGCCCAATTTTGTCGTGAGCATCACATTCGCCGACTGGCGTTGTTTGGATCGGTTCTGCGCGATGACTTCAGCCCAGAGAGTGACATAGACGTTCTGGTGGATTTTGAGAAAGGGCACGTGCCGGGCCTGTTTGGATTGGCTCGTTTGGAGCGGGAACTGTCAGACGTTTTTGGAGGCCGGAAAATCGACCTGCGAACCCCGGAAGACATCAGCCGTTATTTCCGAGCAAATGTCCTCGCCGAGGCCGAGGTGCAGTATGCAGGATAACGACAGAATCCGGCTGCGGCACATGCTCGATGCCGCCTGCGATGCGATTGCTTTTGCGGAAGGCAGATCGCGAGACGATCTGGATTCGGACCGCCAACTCGTCATGGCCGTTGTCAAATGCGTCGAAATTATCGGCGAAGCCGCCAATCAGGTCTCTCCCGCCGCACGAACGGAACTCAAGGATATTTCCTGGCGAGACATGATCGATATGCGACACCGGCTCGTGCATGGCTACTACGACATCAATCTCGACGTTGTGTGGAGCACGTTACAGGAAGACCTCCCTCCTCTGATTGAAATGCTCCGTGCGATCCTCGGCGTAAAGGATAAGGCATAACCAGCGCTGCCTGAATAATGAATGTCGAATTGAAAAAGGGACTTGGGAATAGTCGGCAACATGAAGATTAGTTACGATGAACAGGTTGATGCCATTTACATCCGGTTGCTGGAGGGTGATTTTCAGTGTAGGACCGTTCGTTTGTCAGACACCGTCGCTCTGAACATAGGCCCAGCCGAGGAACTTGTCGGCATTGAAATACTCGACGCAAAGGAGACGCTCCATCTCAAGGCCGCCCCGGAAATCGGCTTGAAAAACCTCAAAGTCAGACTCGCGGGGTGAGGGATAGGGCTGGGCCAACCGGCCCCTACAAACCGGATACACTCTTCAATAAGTGCCGTAATCCTTCCGTATGGCGGCGCTGATATTCTTTCAGCAATGCCTCGTCCGTATGGTCTATTCGGGCAGTTTCAGTCCCGGGTTCCCCACCAGACCCCTCAATATCGAATGCGGGAATGTTCAACTCGCGGTAACACCAGGTGGGAAGACTTCCAGCCGACCCCGCAAAGGATGGATTATCATCCGTTAAAGCCTGTTCGCCACAGACGCGGGAATATCCTTCACAATAGGATTTGACTATTTGTTTGCAGGTCGTTCCATAATCGGTATCGTCGGCGGCGCAGCCCGGGGCGATAAAAGTCTTTCCACAAACACTGGCCAGCCAGTGATAAGCCAAAACCGCAATCGGCTTGTATTCCTGAAGAAAAGACATCACCGCTTGTACTTCCGGCTCACTTGCGGGAACTCGTCCCCGATAAGTCGCAGAATCGGGATCTGAACTGTCCAGCCCATAGCCAAGGCTGGTTTCGTTCCAATTGGCAGGGAAATTACGGTTCAGATCAACCCCGTTCGAATTGGTGCGTAAATACCACGGCAGACCTTCGACTTCACGTTGCCGCTCGTCCAGATTGACCACAGGGATGGCACAAATTGAAATATCCTCGAAAAGACCCTCCTGATCCGCCAGCAAGGTTTCCAGGGCGGAAAGTATCAACTCAGGCCCGGATTCGCCGGCATGAACTGCTCCGACAAGTCCTATGCTTTTTTCACCCCGCCCCACCGACAGGGCCGTCAACTCCCGCCCCTGAACCGTTCTCCCGATTTTGTGCACCTCGACAAGACTGGGGAATCTCTCCTTCAACTGAAGCACCTTTGCGCGAATCCTGCTTTCAGGCCACCAGACTTTCGGATCACGTACTTTAACACCTACAGGCCCGGCGGGTTCGGTTTCCGCAGCGGCCATCCAATAAGCGTAAGTCTTTCCGACAGTTACATCGCGGTCCACGAACGTGAACTTCCTGTTATTGCTCGCATCCAATGGCCCTTCGTAAATCAAGGTTGCATTTGAATGGCTTAAACCGTCGAAATACTCCGCATAGTCACGCCCGAATTGAAAATCCGTTTCTTCCTTACGCCAAATGCGTAATGTTCTGAATACATCGCTGTTCTCGGCATCTTCAAAATACAGCGCAGCCTTGTAGCCGCTAATTTGAACTGTTTCATTTTCAACAACGGCTCGAAGGAGCGAGATTGCTTTACTCGCCATAATCACACCTTTCAATAACAGGACCAGGCTACAAATCTTTCGTCCCCAAGGTAGCGTAAGTATAGGCGATCTTGGGAACGGCTACATCAAAGGTGATTTAAACCTGGTTAAAATAGGCCTTCGTATTTTCGTGCACGTCTGGACAGTTCAGAAGGTCATCCACTTTCCACCATCGCAATTCTGAATGTTGGTCGTCCTTCTTGAGCGGCTTGGAATCCTGCAGGAGATATTCGTAAGCAAGAACCACATAGTGAGTGCCGACCCCCTCACGACCAAAGTAATTGTCGTCATAGAAATGTTCATATACACCCAGAAATCGCAGATTTTCCGTGGCCGGAGAAAAACCCAGCTCAAAATCGGCTACTCTCTGGATGGCGTTGCGCAGAAGTTCATTTTTCCTGATCCTTCCGCCCGGCACAAACCAGTATCCCGCAGCAGGCCGATTAACTCGCTTGCCAAGCAGAACTGCACCTTCGGCATTTTTGATTATCAGGTCAACTGACACCAGCGGCGTAGCATCGACTATCTGAATGAATTTTGAATCGTCAAGTTTCATTGGAAGAGACCCTGAATTTGAAATTGTTCTCAATTCCTATTCTGTTCCCGC
>DAOVLS010000100.1 GCA_030631125.1 Planctomycetales bacterium | reverse complement strand
TGCGTTGCCGAAAACCTTGGCTACGAGGTGGAGGAAACAGACATCAGGCCGGAAAGGATCGCTGATTTCGACGAGGCGTTCTACACTGCATGCATCTGGCAAGTCAAACCGATAACCTCGATTGACTCAAAGCCCATAGGCGACCAGTGCCCCGGCCCTGTAACGCAGGAACTCGCACGCACGCTCAGCGGCGCTTACGAAGGACGTTCGCCGCAGTATGAGGACTGGCTGACGTACGTTAAGTAACGGTCGGCGTCCGCCGGTGAAAAAAGGGGCGGGAACCTTTTCTATCACCACGTTCCTCCACCACGATATTGACGCAGCGCCAAGAGGTTACTATTCTGGCTTGCTTATCTGTCGGAGTTTGAATCATGAATCTGCGTAATCCGTTCACTCAACCGGGCAAATGGTACAAGGCCAATTTCCACACGCACACGACGACATCGGACGGCCGGCAAAGTCCCGTCGAGGTGGCCGAGGCGTATCGCAAGGCCGGCTACAACGTCCTTGTCCTGACCGATCATTACAAAACCAACGACGTGAGCGATCTGTCGCGAAAAGGCTTCCTTGTCGTCAGCGGCCAGGAATATCACCCCCGCTGTCCGGGCAGCGAGGCGCCGCACCACCTGGTGGCCGTCGGCGTACCGGGCGGTTTCGGTTTCACCAAACAAAACCCCACCGACGCCAACGCATGTATCCGGGCAGTCAAGGCTGCCGGCGGTGAGACGTTCCTGGCGCATCCGCTCTGGTGCGGGCACCGTTACGACATGTACTCGTACCTGCGTGGCCTGATAGGCACAGAGGTGTACAACAGCACCTGCGACAGAGTAGGCCGGTCCGACAGCGAGGCCGACTGGTGCCACCTGCTCGACGCGGGGCGAATCGTCCCGGCCCTGGCGGTCGATGACAGCCACGGCGGAAACGACCGCTTCGGCGGCTGGGTCTGGCTGCGAATGGGAAGCCTGACCGTCAGGTCCGTTATGAGCGCCTTGCGGAGCGGCTGCTACTACAGTTCCACCGGCCCGACTATCAGCGATTTCCGCGTTCGCCGCGGCGTCGCGGAGGTGTCCTGTTCGCCGGTAAGGGCCATTCATTTCATGGCCCATTCATGCAACGGCGCACGCCGGCAAGCCGGACCCGGCAGGAACATCCGCAAGTTCTCACATCCGATCGGCGAGAAATGGAAATACGTCCGCGCCGTCGTCGTGGACCACACTGGGGCGAAGGCATGGACCAACCCGATTGCCCTGTGAGCGTCCGGCCCCAAGCCCGCCTTTCTTTCTTCCGCATGGTGTAAGTTATAGGTTATAATAAAATAAGGTAATGCCGATGAAAGTTCGGGACGCTATCCGCATGATTGAAAAAGACGGCTGGTACCATGTTCCCGCTAAAGGCGGGCATAGGCAATACAAACATCCGACCAAGCGAGGCAGGGTTACCATCCCCGGTAAAGCCGGTAAAGATGTGCCTCATGGAACGTTGAACAGCATATTGAAACAGGCCGGACTGAAATGACAACTCTGCAAAAGTGGCGAGATGAACCATGGGAAATGAACATAAATATCTACAGTACCTGGTGGTGATTGAGCGGGCTGGCGACGGTAGTTACAGCGCCTACGTGCCCGACCTGCCCGGGTGTGTCGCTTGCGGGCAGGACACGCCCGAACAGGCCAAAGAACTGATCCGCGAAGCAATTGATGTCCATATCCAGGGCATGATCGAGGACGGCGATCCGATTCCCGAACCGGTCTCGAAGGCTGAATACGTCGATGCTGTGGCGTAGCGCGAGCCGCATCGTCCTATCTACCACCACCCTGTTCTGTTTGCACTCTGCCGGGATAACGATAAGATACTCGTATGTATGAAAGTCCCAAACGTATTGTCATTCTCGGTTCGACCGGCAGCGTAGGCCGGCAGGCGTTGGAGATAATCGCCGCCGATGAAAGTTTGAGCGTCTGCGGTCTGGCGGCCGGCACCAACTGGAAACTACTGGCTGAACAGGCAAAGACCTTCGACGCGGCAGCCGTCGCCATCGCCGAACCCGCTGCCGCCAACGAACTTGCTTCAGTCCTTACCGAAGGAACCGACATGCTGGTCGGACCGGAATCCATGAGCGACCTGATCTGGCAGGTCGAACCCGACATGGTCCTGACGGCAGTGGTAGGATCTGCCGGACTGGGACCGACCCTCACAGCGATCAAGTGCGAAGCGGACCTGGCCATTGCAAACAAGGAATCGCTGGTAATGGCAGGGGCGATTATCATGCCGGCTGCGCGAAAGGCGGGCATCAACGTCCTGCCGGTAGATAGTGAGCACTCTGCAATCTTCCAGTGCCTCATCGGACACAAGCACAAGGACGTACATCGCGTAACGCTGACGGCTTCGGGCGGACCGTTCCGAAACAAATCGCCCGAAGAGGTTGAGCACGCCACGCTGGACGAAGTGCTCAAGCACCCCACCTGGCAGATGGGGCGGAAGATTTCCGTCGATTCAGCCACGATGATGAACAAGGCCCTGGAGATAATCGAGACGCATCACCTGTTCGACCTGCCGACCCACAGGATAGAAGTCGTCATTCATCCTGAATCGATTGTCCACGCCTGCGTGGAGTTTTTCGACGGCAGCGTCCTGGCGCAGTTGTCCCGTCCGGCGATGACCACTCCGATAGCCATCGCGTTGCACTATCCGCACCGGCCGGTACACCCTTCGGCGCCGCTGCTTGACCTGGCAGAGGCGGGGGCTTTGCACTTTGAAACCGCCGATCCGCAGCGTTATCCGGCCCTTGAACTCGGTTACGAAGTGGTCCGTCTCGGCGGAACCGCCGGAGCCATTCTCAACGCCGCCAACGAAACAGCCGTCGAGGCATTCATGGCGGGACGAATCGAATTCGGACAAATTGTCGAGATTGTCAAAAAGGTCCTGACCGAAACGCCGATAAAGACCGAAATAGACTTAGAAACAATCCTCGCCACCGATAACGAGGTGCAAAAACGAACAGAAGAAATAGTAATTGGTAACTGGTAATTGGTAACATTGGAAAGATGAATCATGAAGTACGGGGATGGGAATTCTTTTGGTTTTGAGGATTTGGAAGTATATAAGGCCGCCAGGGCATTCAGACAACGTATCTACAAGTTGTCCAAAGTGTTGCCGCCTGACGAAAAGTACGGATTACGTCTTCAGATGAGAAAGGCGGCTGTCTCTCTCACCAATAACATTGCCGAAGGTCATGGGCGATATAATTGGCAGGACAATACCCGTTTTTGCAGAATAGCGAGGGGTTCACTCGCGGAACTCGTCGATGACATCAATGTATGTATTGATGAAGAATACGCCGACAGGGAACATCTGGAAGACCTCAAGGTCGATGCCGTCAAAGTTCTGAAGTTATTAAACGGATACATCGCCTACTTACAAAGCCAGCACAAAGCGAAAACAACAATTTGATGGATTAACGGTTACTGATTACGAATTACCAATTACTAATTACGAGGTGCAAATGGAAAGTCTCACAGTTAACATTGCCGCGTACTGGTCGCAATACATCTGGCCTTTCATGATGTTCATAATTGGGCTTGGGCTGGTCGTTTTCGTGCACGAACTGGGTCATTTCCTGGCTGCCAAGTGGGCGGGCGTGAAGGTAGAAGAATTCGCGCTGGGTTTCGGAAAGAAGATATTGGGATTTCGGCGCGGCGAGACGCTGTACCGGCTAAATGCCGTTCCCATCGGCGGATACGTCAAGATGCTGGGCCAGGACGACTTTAACGCCGCCGCCACCGCCGAGGATGATTCGCGTTCCTGGCAGCGTGCGCCTGCCGGAAAAAAACTTGTAATCCTCTCTGCCGGCGTGGCGATGAACGTCGTCTTCTCGGTTATCGTGTTCGTAATCGTCTATATGATCGGGATACGCTTTGTCGCACCGGTGGTCGGCTCGACTCAACCGGACTTCCCTGCCGCCACGGCCGTCCTGCCTGACGAGGTCGCCGAGGCAATGGGAACCGAAAAAGCCGTCGGCCTGCGCGAGGGCGACCAAATCACGGCGATCAACGGAAAAGAAATCCGCCGGTTCAACCAACTCCAGATGGCGGCGATCCTCAGTAGCAAGGAAGATGTCTTCCACCTGACGATGGCCCGAAATGTTAATGGGCAACGGGTGCTCTTCGATGTCATGCTCGTACCCAGAGAAGTCAAGAGTGGGCCGATGTTTGATAAGTTCGGCACTCACTATGCCTTCGGAATTTCCCCTTCGCCCAACACGATGATTGAAAAGCCCGGCAAGGAAGGATACGCCGGCAAGGAACATTTCAAAAAGTCCGACAGGATCGTAGAGATTGCCGGTAAGCCGATTGAGAACTTCTGGGACATGTCAGCGGCTCTGTGGGCCGGCGTAAAGCCCGGCGGTAAGGAGGTCGAGTTTGTCGTCGAGCGTAAAGGTCGGCGCGTCTCCGTAACGGTCACGCCTCCGGAGGTATGGGGCAATCCATATGACGACAGCAAGGAACTGCTGAACGTCCTGGGCATGTCGCCGCGGATCCGCGTTGCGGTAGTGGTGAAGGATTCTCCCGCCGCCGCCGCCGGTCTGAAAGCCGGCGACGTCATCACGGACTACGCCGGCGACGGAGCACCCAGCCACGTCGAACTGCTCGAAATCAACAAAAATTTCGCAAACACCGAAACATCCATCCGTGTACTGCGGAACGGAAAGGTCCTCGACCTGAAGATAACCCCTGCCACGAATGCCCCGAAAGATGACAGGGTGCTCATCGGGATTGGTCCGGCCCCCGAGCAGGACAAGCCGTATGTCGCGAATGTTACCGACGGTTCGCCCGCCGCCGAAGCCGACGTCGCCGAAGGCGCCGTCATCACGAAGGTCAACGATACGCCGGTCGCCACCTGGGCAGAACTGTGCGCCGCGATGAGGCTGGCCGGCGATAAAAAAGTCGCATTGACCTATACGCTTGCCGGTAAAGAGCAAACGGTCGAAATCGGCGTCCTGACGAAAAAGATGTTCGATCCGGATGGATACGAACTGGGCACATCCGCTATCGCCGGCTTTTTTGTGTTGAAGACCGACCTTATCCAAGGCAGCCCCGCTCAGGCACTCGGCTGGGGCGCCGAAGACACAACCGCATGGATAATCTCGGTCTATAAGTCTCTGCGGAATATCTTCAAGGGACGGGCAAGCACGAAGGGTCTCAGCGGCCCGGTAGGCATCGGCGCTATCGCCATCAAGATGGGTAGAGAAGGCGTCATCGACCTGGCATACTTCATAGCGATGCTGTCGGCGCTGGTGGCGGTGTTCAATTTCCTGCCCCTGCCGGTGCTTGACGGCGGGCACGTAGTGCTTGTGTTGATAGAGAAGGTTCGCGGCAGGCCGCTGCCGACAAAGGTCCTGGTGGGAATCCAAATCGCCGGATTTGTACTTATCGGTGGGATATTCCTGGCTATTACCTTCCAGGACATAGCCCGGCACGTTTTCGGAAATTAGTAACGTTCGGGTGCGTATCTTGACCGGCGGGGCAGCGGCCTTTAGGATTTCGCTGGTGGCACAGGTTTTCAACCTGTGCAGTGTTCGAGCACAGGTTGAAAACCTGTGCCACCATGAGGATATTCACATATGTCAGACTGCCAGCAAATTGGCGTCGTTGTGGTCGGCTGTGGGACGGTCGGCGGGGCGGCTGCGCAAATCCTGACTCGGCAAGCGGACGAACTGGCAGGGCGCATCGGCGTATCCATGGCGCTCCGGGCAATTGTCGATGTCAATTTCACGCACGCCAAAGAACTAGGCCTGGATGAGAAACTCTTCTGCGACGACCTCGACGCCGCCATTGGGCGGGATGATGTTCATATCGTCGTCGAACTCGTCGGCGGAACAACCACCGCGAAGAAAATCGTCGAACAGGCAATCGCTGCCGGTAAGCACGTCGTAACGGCCAACAAGGCGCTTCTTGCCCATCACGGAGCGAAACTACTGGCGGCGGCGAGGGCGAAGGACGTAGCCGTCGCATTCGAGGCCAGTTGTGCCGGTGCGATACCAATAATCTCGGTCTTGACTGGCGAACTGGCGTGCGACCGGATCGACGCGATGTACGGTATCGTCAACGGAACGTGCAATTACATCCTGACGGCAATGACCGAGCAGGGCAGCACCTACGCCGATGCATTATCCGTTGCGCAATCCCGCGGCCTGGCCGAAGCCGACCCGACGCTCGACGTTACCGGCGTGGATTCCGCCCACAAACTGACAATAATGGCCGATCTGGCATTCCGCCGACGGACCAGATTTGAGAAGATTTACGTCGAAGGGATCGACCGGCTTGAGGTGCAGGACATTAATTACGGGCGTGAACTTGGCTATGTCGTCAAATTGCTCGCCATCGCCCGCCGGCAGGAAAACGGGCTGTCGCTACGGGTGCATCCCGCTTTTATCTCCACCCGCCACCCGCTGGCGTGGGTGTCCGGACCTTTCAACGCTATAAGCGTCTATGGCGAAAACTCCGGGCATACGATGTACTATGGCCGGGGCGCCGGCGACCAACCGACCGCAGCAGCCGTCGTAGGCGATATCGCATCAGTGGCCATGGGAAACGCGCAGCGAAAATTCCAGACACTCAACATCTGGCCGGACCGACGCGATGACGCCGACCAACTGGATATCGAAGCCGTCCGCTGCCGGTATTACCTCCGCCTGCAGGCCGAAGACCACCCCGGCGTCTTCGCACGTATAGCGAATATCCTCGGGGATCACGATATAAGCATCGCTTCGCTCCTCCAGCACGAACCGACCGATGCCGACGACGCCGGCGTCCCCGTGGTCATCACCACACACGACGCCGCTGAAGGCAACGTCCGTGCAGCACTGAATGAAGTGAACCGCCTCGACGTGATAAAACAACCCTGCGTCTGCATCCACATGGTGGCCGAACATCCCGAACAGACAGGGATTAGGGACCAGGGACTTTGCTGAATGCTGATGATCCCCCCGCAATGCGGGGGGCTGATTGCTGAACGCTGATTGCTGATTGCTGAATAATGAAGTACGCGATAGTCATTCCGGACGGTGCGGCTGACCTGGCGATTGAAGAACTCGACGGACGGACGCCTCTGGAGGCCGCCGACATTCCCAACATGGACTGGATCGCAGCAAACGGCAAGTGCGGCACGGTGCGAAACGTCCCACCGGAGATGCCCTGCGGCTCGGACGTGGCGATACTGTCGGTGCTGGGATACGACCCGCAGGAATACTACACCGGAAGAGCGCCGCTGGAGGCCGCCGCCCGCGGCCTGGAGGTCAAGCCCAACGAGTGGGTCTTCCGATGCAACCTCGTTACCGTCGTTGACGGCGTGATGGAAGACCACGCTTCCGGGAATATCTCGTCCGAAGAAGGCGCTGCCCTGATCGACGAACTGAACCGCGTCCTCGCCAACGAGCAATTGCGATTTTATCCCGGCATTTCCTATCGGCACTTAATGACCTTCGCCGGCAAGATTGACGTAACGACCACCCCCCCGCACGACATCCTGGGCCAGGCCATTGCGCCGCATCTGCCGAAAGGACCCGGAAGCGACCTGTTCAGAACGCTCATCGACCGCAGCGAGGCGATCCTTGCCGAAGCCGAGATTAATCGCGTCCGCCGGGACCTGGGCGAAAACCCCGCCACGCACATCTGGCTGTGGGGCCAGGGGCAAATGCCGCAACTGCCGACCTT
>DAOVLS010000277.1 GCA_030631125.1 Planctomycetales bacterium | reverse complement strand
GAGTCCTCGCTGCAACATACCGGTTACGTCCCTGAATTTGCCGAGGAACTGATAGAAAAAGGCTTCCTTGACCTTGAGGTGTTCACGTGATTTCGCTTCTGGCATCACCGGCGCCCGCGTCGGAAACGGTTTGGCCTGTGGTGGTGGCGGTGCTTATTTTCCTGTCCGTCGCCGGCGTTGCCTTGGCCTGGGCAGAGCCGTTCCGGCGGTTCATACTCCGGCGCGAGGACTATTACGACCGTGTCCTTCGCGGCTCACTGCTGGTGGATATAAGTCCTCGCACGGTTACGGTGTTGTGTTTCGGCGTGATTGTGCTGCTGGCGATGATTGGTTATGCGCTGTCGGGTAATATTTTCGTAGGCGTCATCGCCGGTGCGGTCGGCGCGTTTTCGCCCTGGGCGGCGCTTCGGTTCCTCAAGGCCAGGCGGTTGTACAGGCTGGAGGAGCAACTCGTCGGCGGTATCCAGACGCTGACTTCCGGCGTCCGCGCCGGGTTGAATCTCGTTCAGGCGATGGACCTGTTGGCGCGCAACGACGTCAAGCCGATAAGGGAGGAATTCGCCCACCTCGTACGTGAATACGAGCACGGTATCTCCCTGGAACAGGCAATGGCCAACGCGTCGAAACGCATCGGTTCGGGCAACTATCGTCTGCTCTTCGCAGCGCTTCTGACGCACCGCGAGCGAGGCGGGGACCTGGGCGGGACGCTCGATAGAATAGCCGACAGCATCCGCGAAATTTACCGCCTGGAAAAACGCATCGAGACGCTGACAGCCCCCAACCGGACCGCCGCAAGGTGGATGGGCGCGATGCCGGCGGTGATCCTGTGCATCCTGTATTTCATCGACCCGGTCGGCGTAAAGATGCTGTTCACGGAAGAGGCCGGTAAACTCGTCCTGCTCGCCATTGTTCTGCTGAACGTTGTCGGTTTCCTGTGGATACGAAAAATAGTGGCGATTGATATTTAGTGGTGATTGGTAATTCGTAATTCGTAATTGGTAATTAGTCAAAAAAAGACCTGATACCCAATCACGAATTACGAATTACCAATCACGAATTACGAGATGAATATGATTAACCCTGATGCAATTTTTGGGCTTCTTGCGATAGTTGCCCCGCTGAAGATAGCGGCGGCGGTGGCGATTTTCCTTTTTGTGTTTGTGTTCATCATGGCGGTTTTCGGTCAGCGAGGCCGGGCCGAAATCACACCCGAACGCGAGATTGCCATGGCCTCAGGAGCCGCCGACCGCAGTACGGTCTTCGAGATGCCGCTGCTCCAGCCTGTGATGTGGCTGCTGCTGGTAACGGCGAGACAACTGCCCATGCCGGCCCTGAAGGTGAAACTTCGCAGGACACTCGTAGCCGCCGGCAGCCCGAACTTCTATACCCCCGATGAGTATATTGCAGTGTCAATGCTTTGGGGAGTGGTTACAGCGATTGTTCTGGAGGCTGTCAGCGTCAAGTTCATGGGCGGCGTGAGCATCGTCCTTCCCGTGGTGGGCTTCCTGGTCGGGATCGTCGCGGTGGTATATTACCTGTACGGCAAGGCCTCCAAGCGCATCCGGCAGGTCAGCAGGCGCATGCCCTACACGCTGGACCTGATCGCACTGGCGATGGGCGCAGGCGCCACGTTCACAGAGGCCGTCAGAACCGTCGTCGGGGAGGACCCCGAACACCCGTTCAGCGTGGAATTGAACACGGTCCTGGCGGAAATTGACCTTGGAACAACGCGCCGCCTGGCGCTGATGAATATGTCCGACCGGATACCGCAGGAATCGCTGCGTTCCATCGTCGCGGCGATTATTCAGGCTGAAAGCCTCGGTACGCCGCTGTCGGACGTGCTGAAGCAGCAGGCCAATCTGCTGCGGCTTCAACGGTCGGTGCGTGCCGAAAAACTTGCCGCGTCGGCGTCGGTACGCATCCTTATTCCATCGCTGCTGATATTACTTTCGGTGGTGCTGGCGGTCTTCGCCACTATAATCATCAAAGGCGTTACGGGTGAATTGATGTTCTGATTGAGAGATAGCAGGGATGCAGGGGATACAGGGGATAAAAAAAGAATATTGAATATTGAACAGAGAACCCGCCTGCCGGCAGGCAGATGTCGAATTTCGAAGTAAAAGAAACAAACCTTCTTTGAGAGGTGTTTTTTCCACTTCGAAATTCAAAATTCCTTATTCAATATTCAATATTCTCTTTTCCTCTGCATCCCTGCTGAAAAGACGGTTAAAAAATGAGCCAGGAGCATCCTGAATTAATCTTCGTAGCGGGTCCGCAGATGGGCCAGCGAGTCGTATTGAGCCAGCCGGCGGCTGTGTTCGGTCGCGGTAGCGGTGCGGACGTCCTGTTCAGTGAAGAGTTCATATCCCGCAGCCAGGCGCGGTATGAACACCTCCAGGCCGGTCCTACCCTGGAAAATCTCTCGGTGCGTGGCACGTGGATTAATGGCAAGCGTTATAAATCCGGCAAGCAAGTCCTGCTGGAGACCGGCGACTTAATCGGCGCAGGTCAGGACACGCAGATACTCTTCGTTGCCGCGGGGGACGACCCGGAGACCGCACTTGCGATTTATCGTGAGTATATTGCGACCGGCAGGGACGCATTCGGGCGAAGGCCCAGCCCCGAAAAGGCCGCCCCTGAGCCGCTGCCCGAGCCTCCCGAACCTGAACCTTCCGGCGAGGAAGACGATCAGCAGGCCCGGGGCGAAGCCGAATCCAGGCGACCTTCGGAAATGTCCGCCGCCGAACGCGTCGATGCCGAGCAAAAGGCGCGCCGGCGAAAGATCGCAATCGGTCTGGGGATATACCTGGGCGCTATAATAGTAATCGCAATTATCCTCAAAGCGCGCACAGCCGGGAAAGACGAGTCCTTGCCGATACCGCCCAGACTCACAGGCGAGAAGATTGCCGAGTTCATACGAACGCCGGTCCGAAGAACACCAAATCCACTCCGCGAGGAGGAGGAACTCGAAAAGGCCGTCGGGCTGTACCAGCAGTACGGGCTTAGCGATTCCTATCATCTCTACGACTGCCTTGGCGCCTTCAAGGAGGCCCTGGCCTATAACGGCAAAGGCTACTTCGACAAGCCGGAACATGACCAGATGTATCGTGCAGTCCTGAACAGACTCACCGAGATGGTCAAGAGCAGGTACGACAATGCTTACCTTTTGGAAATGGCTGGGGAATGGGAACAGGCCGAGAGGGAGTTCTTCGAAATCCTCCGGATTTACCGCGACCAGAGCGGCGAACTCTTTGAAAATATCCAGGCCCACTACGAGCGGGTAAAACATTTCCATCAGGCGAGCAAACCGAAGAAGCGCCGCTGGCTCGGCGGGTAAGCGTGGCGCCCGTCATTATGGTCTGAACAAAGTATTAGCAGGGATACAGGAGATGCAAGGGATACGGTTATTTTTTCTTTCTTTTATCAAATTTTTATCCCCTGTATCTCCTGCATCCCTGCTGTTCTTTAGAAGATGGTTTCGGTATGGCGTTTCGCTGGTCTTTGCCGTCGTCGTTCTTGCGGTGCTTCTGGGCCGGCAGAGGTGGGGGGACCTTTCCGGTAGTGTTGATTGGCGATGGTTGGTCGGAGCGGGTGTTTTGTCGTTTGTGTATTGGTTCGTTCGCGTCGCGCGTTGGCGGTGGGTGCTGGCGACCGAGGGCCAATACGTCGGCTGGGGGCGTGCGTGGGTGTCCATGCTGGCAGGGCTTGGCGTCGGGCTGATCACGCCCATAAGGAGCGGCGAAATCGTTCGCCCGATGTTCCTTCCGAAAGGAGCGAGGGTTCGCCTGGCCGGGTGGGTTGTCATCGAGCGGATGTTCGACCTGTCAGCCGTTCTGACTTTGGGCATCCTTGGGATGTTTTACATGGTCTTTTCAGGCCTGCTGCTGACGGCGGACGTATCGGTCCCGCCGTGGCTGTTGGTGGTGGCGCCGCTGCTGCTTGCGTGTACGCTTGGCGTGCCGATGCTGGTGCATTACAGGCCTAGGGGTCTGTGGCGTATACTTGCTCGCATCCTTCCCGGCCGGGCCAGGCAACTGGCCGAAGCCAGACTGACGTGGCGCCAATTCGGAATTTTCTACGCCGTCTCGATTGTCGCTGAAGCGATTTGCCTGCTGTCGGTATTCTTCTGTTTGAGTTCCCGTGGTGAAATTTCGCTGATGACCGCGACCGCTCTGGCGCCGGTCGTTGTGCTCGGCAACCTTCTTCCTGCCGGGCCGGGCGGGTTCGGCATCCGCGAAGGCACAGCCGCTCTCGTATTCGGCGCTGTGGGCTTCTCCGAGCCGATGATCCTGGCGGCATATCTGTCCCAAACGCTGATAGTCCTTGTGATTCCCGCATCCGTTGGTGTAATGACGGCATGGATTTCTGACGTAACGAGAATCTCATCTCAAACCGTTGCTT
>DAOVLS010000435.1 GCA_030631125.1 Planctomycetales bacterium | reverse complement strand
CGAGAAAGAGCATATCGTCAAGGAGCCTTATCGTCCAGGCCCGAATCATCCGTGGCGAAAGTTTCGAATCAAACGTATAATCAAACATGAGGACATTTTAACTTTGGCAAAATAGCGGACATTTCTACTTTGGCACAACAGCCAATTCCCGACCACTTCGCTTGCGGGGGGCTTTTCACCGATGAGGATGTGGACAAGGAATACATTTCCCGTGGCCTTTTGTTTGGGGACGTCTTTTTTTATTTTAGGCGCGCGTCCGCCGCCGGGGCGGCGAGTAGAATTTTTTCCTCCTAGCGAACGCCTGATCGGTTTAATCCAGGCTGCGAGGTCGGCGGGTTTGATGAAGGAACTTATCCCGCAGCCATTTTTCTGTGGCCTGGTGCGTGCGGTCAGCAGGCCCGCGAAGGTGTCGCCCGCCAGGACCGCTCCGACGGTTTCCCCCGGCATCAGGGTTGCGCTGAGTGTCGCGTCGGCTTTTACGCTCGCCGCACCGGTGCGTATCTTCGTGCCCATCCGCCTGTACAGATTGACGGCGCGAATGGTTACGGTCTGACCGGCCTTCAGACCGGCGGGTTTTTCGAGGTCCACCGGCGTGAAGGTTACGCCTTCAGTGTAAATTATCGCCAGGGGCAGGTCGGGCCTGTCGCGCCGGCCGACACGGGTGTTGCTTCGCTTCGTCCAGGCGCGAACGAGTAAGTTCGGTGCGGCCTGGACGTACAATATCTTCGCACCGGCGATCGCGTTTTTATCGACCAGCAGCGCCGTCTTCGAAACGGGTATCGCAAGGGCCTGCTTGCTGATAATCCGGTCATAGGGCGGTAGAAGCAGTGAGAATCGCGTGTCAGGCTGGCTGCGGTCGTCTCTCGTCCGGGTCGGTTGCCTGTGTGACCGCTTCTGCCAGCCCGCTCCCGGCATCAACCAGGTTGTGCCGGTATTGCGATTTTTGGTGGTGCGTTTCGGCTTCTCGTATCGCCCAAGCAGGTCCTGTGCCTTCAGATATACCGGGTCGCCCAGTTTGGCGCCCGGAACGTCCTTCATCGCAGCCTCGATCAGTCGGATCGTCTCGTCGGTGTCGTCGCGCAGTTGCAGGCAATAGGTGAATTCGACCAGCGCTTCGA
Source organism: Planctomycetales bacterium (assembly GCA_030631125.1). The sequence continues at coordinate 1,336 of DAOVLS010000435.1, read as the reverse complement.
GCGGTTGCTTGAGTTTAGACAGCGCGATTCCGCGTCCCTGCCGGAAGGCTGCCGTCAGAGGCTCGGCGCGGATGCAGCGGGCGAATCCGCTCTGGGCCTTTTTGTACTTCCTGTTTCGCAGGTCCAGAACGGCTGTGAGAAAATCGCGCATGAGCGCGTCGGGCCAGGTCCGGACGGCGGCGGCGTATTCCTGCTCGGCGCTTGAGCGGAGTTTCCTCTGTTTGGCGCGGTCGGAACCTGTCCTTGGGGAGATGCGCTCCGCCTGGCGTGCGAATTCGTCGCCCTGGCGGAGGTGCTTCTCGAAGGATGCGCGGTACTGCCGCTGCTGAGCGCGGGTGAGCCATCTCCGGCCTAATTTTCGCTTGCCGTCGTGGGCGGCGATTTTCCATTGTCGCAGTTGCCTGCGCATCGTGTCGGTACCGGCCCGGCCCAGCAACTCCAGGCGGCGAGAGAGCATGAAGACAATCGGTTCGGGCAGCGTCGCCTCGTTAATGTTCCACCGACGGGTGCGGGAAAGATTGGGATCGACTGATTTGCACTCGTCAGGCAACGGGTCAGGGTTAGTGGTGGGCCTGGTCGTGCCGGTTCCGTAGGCGACGTAGATAACTTTGGATTTATCGACCGTCGTCGTTCCGTAAGCCATCTTGACGAGGTATTTGCCCTTTTTCTCCGTTACCTTCCCGACGATTTTTCTCCCGTCGCGCATATAAACGGTGTCGCCGACAGCGGCGGCGACGAACACCAAACCCGCCAGAACGATTAGTACCGCTGTTTTCCGCACGTGTACCCTTTCTTTGCTGTGCTTACGATTCTACTGTTTTTAACGCTTTTGTGCGCTAAGCATTTCATTTAATCCCACTGCCTTGACCGGGCCGGCGTCGTTCCTTACGATAGCCGACCCGTGAAGACACGAGCATTCAAACTCAGTTGCATGGATTTCGACGACTTTTCGCTCACCGGCTACAGCGTCGCGGGCGAGGAGTCTGTCATTGTGATCCCCGAACTGGACGTGGTATTCGACATAGGCCGATGCCCGCGCGAAGCCATGCGCGTCAATCACGTCCTGCTGAGCCACGGGCACATGGACCACGCAGCGGGTATCGCCTACTACTTCAGCCAGCGCGATTTCCAGGGCATCGCCGGCGGGGTCGCACTGGTGGCCCATTCTATCGTCGAGCCGCTGGAAAACCTGATGGACGCCGTCGCCCGCGTCGAGGGCCATCCTTCGCCGCATAAGTTCGTCGGCATGAGCGACGGCGACGACTACGAAATCCGCCGAGGCCTGATCGCGCGCGCTTTCGCCACGCGGCATATCGGAAACTCGCTGGGATTTTCG
>DAOVLS010000371.1 GCA_030631125.1 Planctomycetales bacterium | reverse complement strand
ATCATTTTTTCACACTTCCGGCCCGCCGATATGACGCCTTCAAAAAAAATAGCAGGGATACAGGGGATGCACAGGATAAGAGAATATTGAATATCGAACAAGGAATTTTGAATTTCGAAGTAAAAAAACACCCCCCAAAGACGGTTTCTTTTTTTACTTCAAACTTCGACATTCCCTGTTCATTATTCAATATTCATTTGTCGCTGTCTTTCCCCTGCATCCGGGCTAATGTTTCGGTCTTTGTTATAGTAGCATCCCCGCCGGTAATATAGAATACCCTCATGGTTCGAGCCGCGAAAATATCTGACGCCGAAGCAATTCGCGACCTCGTCAATTATTACGCCGAGCGTGGGCGGATGCTCCATCGCAGCCTGGAGAGCATCTACGGCTCGCTTCGGGATTTCCACGTCTGGCGCCGGAACGGCCAACTCGCCGGCTGCGCCGCTCTGACCATCTCGTGGGGCGAACTGGGCGAGATACGCTCTCTGGCGGTCGCGCCGGAGATGCAAAAACAGGGTGTCGGACGAAAACTCGTCGCCCACACCGTAGCCGAAGCAAAAACCCTCGGATTGAAACGCATATTTACGCTGACGTATGAGCCGGAGTTCTTCGCCCGGCTCGGCTTCAGCATCATCGACAAGGAAACCCTTCCAACCAAGGTCTGGCGCGACTGTCTGCACTGCCCGAAGGCCGACGCCTGCGACGAGGTGGCGATGATATTGAATATCGAATAAAGTCCCTATAATGGTAATTGGTAATTAGTCAAAAAAGACCTGATACCCAATTACTGATTACCAATTACTGATTACCGGATTAGACACAAATGGCCAAACAGCCCAGTCCAATCATCCGCCTTGAAGGGATATGCAAGGCTTTCAACGGTCAGACGGTCCTGGCCGACCTTAGCCTGGATATCCTCCGGGGCCAGACTACTGTCGTGATAGGCCCGAGCGGGTGCGGTAAGACGGTGCTGCTGAAGCACATCGTCGCCCTGCTGAAGCCTGATAAGGGCAGAGTCTTCTTCGACGGGATGGACGTCACCCGCCTGTCGGAGCGTCAACTTGTTCCGATCCGCCGGAGGATCGGGTTCCTGTTCCAAAGTAACGCCCTGTTCGACTCGATGACCGTGGCCGAGAACATTCATTTCCCCATGCTCGAGCATGGAATCCGGTCGCAGGGCGAACTGCAACAGCGATGCCGGCGCGTTCTCAGGCTGGTCGGGATGGATGGGATGCAGGAGAGGATGCCCGAAGAACTCTCCGGCGGGCAGAAGAAGCGAGTCGCCCTGGCCCGCGCCGTCGCGCTGAATCCCGAAGTCATCCTTTACGACGAGCCGACGACCGGGCTTGACCCGATCCGCGCCGACCTGATCAACGAGTTGATACTCAAACTTCAGGCCGAACTTAAGACGACCACGCTGGTCGTTACACACGACATGGATTCAGCCCGTAAGGTGGCCGACCGCATCGTGATGCTTTACAATAGTCGCATCCTGGCCGACACTACCCCCGAAGGGCTGCGGGAGATAACCGACGACGTAGTGGTCAGGTTCGTTGACGGTCAGGCGACGCCGGAAGAACTCGACGAACTGAAATACGGACACACCGGAGACCGAAACGACCATGACGGACAGAAGACGTAACCTGCTGGTGGGGATAACGGTCCTGACGGCGATGATTATCCTGGGCGGGATGATCGTCATTTTTCGCGAGTTGCCGGGCTTTATGCGCCCCGGATACGAGTTGCGGTTCACGTACTGGGATACAGGCTGCGTCCGCGAAGGCTCCGACGTGCTGCTGGCGGGTATAAGGATCGGGCGGGTCTCCGAAATTACCTTCACCGGAGGAGACGCGCGCGAGGGCGTTACTATCATCGCCACCATCGAAAGCGACATCAACATACCCGGCGACGTCAACGCCTATTTCCAACGCGGCGGGGGGTTAAGCGGCGACGGTGTAATTGCATTGTCTCGTGACGGCAGGACGCCCGGTTCGGACCGGAAGATCGCCTGGCTACCGAAGGATGAGGTCTTTACCATGCCGGTATGCTGGCCTCCGGGAGGCGGAGGAAGAAGGCTGCTGCCGAACGAACTGGTAACCGACATCCGCGAGGCGATGAGAAGTTTCAAATCCCTGGCCGAAACGCTGAACACCTTTCTCACCCCCCCACCGGCCCACGCCGCCGCAACCACCGTGCCGACCACTACTACAACCGGCGCACCGGCCCGTCCGTCCACGCCCACGCCGCCGAATCTCCACACGACACTGGCGAAACTCGATGCCGCTCTCGACGCCATAAACAAAAACCTCGGCGACAAGGAGAACCAGGCAAATTTCAAGGCCGCTCTTGCGAATTTCAATATCGCCGCTTCTGCCGCCACCGCGGCAATGGAAGACCTCGGATCAATGGCAGGGGATGTCTCTTCCGCTACGAAATCAGCCTCCAAACGGTTCGACGAACTCATGGCCGGCCTGACCGCCGACGCCGACCGCCTGGGGAAGGTGCTGACCTCGCTGCATCGAACCGCCGTCAAAATCGAAAAGGGTCAAGGCACTGCCGGAAAAATCATCAACGACCCCGCACTCTACGAAAACCTCCTCAATGCCACAAAACAACTCCAAACCACGCTCGATACGCTCCAGGAACTACTGGAAAAATGGAAAACCGAAGGCGTGAAAATGAAACTGGCAGGATAGAACCGTTGCGGAAGAAACATAGCATGGGAAAATAGGTTAGCGTCCTGCTCTGTTGAAAACAGATTATTAGACACAAGATGATCATCAGGTTGATGGTCATCACACGCAAGAGAATTTCTCGATCAATGGCATAACGACGCCGGCTGCGGACAGCAGAACCCAGCAGCCGCTTGAGCATACTGAAGTCAGTTTCGATCTGCCAACGTTGGCCATAGGTTTCCTGCGGGAAGTTCTTGCGAAGCTGACGGCGATAGTATCCTGTGAGGTTGTTGGGTTTGCCATCGTGACGACGACGCCCGCGATCCGTCGTCGGGAAAATGCTTTGAATGTGCAGATCGTCGCGGCACCACCGATGGGCGCCCTCGCTTTCGTAACCGGCGTCGCCCAAGAGCGTAGCGATACGCTGTCGGCCGACGGCGTGCGTGAGGGTTTTCTCAAACTCACAAAGATCCGGCTTCGGTCCGCGAGTTACCACGGCCGAGAGGAACAAGTGAGTCTTGGTATCGCAAACGGCTGAAAGCTTGGGATATCGGTGTTTTATGTGTCCTTTGT
>DAOVLS010000265.1 GCA_030631125.1 Planctomycetales bacterium | reverse complement strand
GGCAGGGTCGATGCCGGTCTGCTCGAACGCCCGTTCCCATTTTTCGTAATCGAAATGCTCGCTCCATGCGTCGAGTCGCGCGGCGTTTCGCCAGGCGGTCTCGATTGCGTCAGCCACCCGCCGGTCGCCACGGGCGATTACCGTCTCAAGGATACTCCGCTCAATGCGGTGAAATTTGAACTGCACGGGCGACCGTCGGGCCAGGTCGCGCAGGCGATTGCGGACGAACCAGAAATATTCCGCATCGCGCATGGCGGAAAACTGCATCGGCGTGTGCGGGCGCGGCACCAGCCAGGAGACAGCGGCATTGATGTTGCCGCGATGCCCATCGACTTGCCGCCGCGTGTCCGACAACCGGCGGCAAAGGTCGAATATCGCGTCGATGTCAGCCTCAGTTTCGCCCGGCAGTCCGGCGAGGAAATAAACCTTCACGCTGCGAAAGCCCGCGCTCCAGGCCGCCCGAACGCCGTCGAGCATTGCTTCGTCGGTGATGTTCTTGCGGATCGCCCGGCGGAGGCGTTCGCTACCGGCTTCGGCGGCGATGGTCAGTCCGCCCTTGCGGACCTTGCTGGTGAGTTTCGGTATGACCGCCAGTTGACTATCGACACGCAGCGAAGGCAGCGAGATCGAGATGTTACGCGGGGCGAATTCGGCGTTCATACGGTCAATCAGTTCGCCGAATCGCGGATAATCGCTCGTCGATAGGCTCAGCAGCGAGATTTCGCGGTAGCCTGTGGCATCGACAGCCCGGCGGGCGGTATCGAGGATTTCTTCGACTGGTCGCCATCGCACGGGTTTTCGCGTCCCGCCGACCTGGCAGAACCGACAGCCATGGGGGCAGCCTCGCATAATTTCGATGGTTATGCGGTCGTGAACGGCTTCGGAGAGCGGAACCAGCGGGGCGTTTATTGCCGGTGAATCCGACAGTTTCGCAAGGCGTGCGCGGGCGATTCGACTCGGCAGGCCGTCGCGCGTCGGTTTAAGCGAAGCCAGCGTACCGTCGATGTTGTAAGCGGGCTGATAGAAGCGGGGGGCATAAACAGCCGGGATAGTCCGGCCAGCCTGAAGGATAATCTCCTCCCTTTGCCCTCCGTCGCGTTTGGACTGGCGGACGAGTTCAATTATGGCAGTGAGCGTTTCTTCCCCGTCGCCGATGCAGAACAGGTCGATGAACGGCGCCATCGGTTCGGGCGCGTCAGCCATTGAGTCGCCGGCGATGATTATCGGGTCGTCGTCGCAGCGGTCGGCGGAGCGTAGCGGAATGCCCGCAAGGTCCAGCATGGTCAGCACGTTCGTTACGCATCCTTCGCTGGTCAGCGAGAAGCCGAGGATGTCGAAATCGGCCAATGCCCGTCGGCTTTCCCATCCGAAGAGGGGGATTTTTTCCGCTCGCATTATTTCTTCAGCGTCCGGCATGGGGCAGTAGGCTCGATCGCATGCGACGCCGGGCAGGTTATTGGCGACGTTGTAGAGCACCTGGTTTCCGAGGTGTCCGATACCGAGGGTGTATGCGTCCGGGTACGCAAGCGCGACGGTTACTTCGGCGGCATCGACGTCCGGGCGCAGGGCGTTCGTTTCCAGACCGATATATTGGGCCGGCTGACGGACGCGCCCCAGCAGGCGAGCGCTGATTGTCTCGGAAAGATTTCGCATCGGCTTCTTCACGCTGTTATGATAGAATCTGAAGAGTTCGGGCGAAAGGGTCAGGCGATGAAATCGAAAACCGAGTACCTCACCTTTGATACGAAGAAGCATCGCGAGTACATCAATATCACTGATCGAGTCGCCGAGGTGGTGGATGAATCGGGAATTGCCGAGGGGATGGTGCTCGTCTCGGCTATGCACATCACCGCCGGCGTGTTCGTCAACGACGCCGAGAGCGGGTTACTGGCCGATATTGACGATTGGCTTGAGGGGTTGGCTCCGTTTCGTAAGGATTACCGACATCATCGCACGGGTGAGACCAACGGCGATTCGCACCTGAAAAATCTTCTGGTTCATCACGAGGTGATTGTTCCGATAACTGAAGGCGGGCTTGACCTTGGACCTTGGCAGCAGATATTCTACGCCGAGTTCGACGGGCAACGGCCCAAGCGTCTGGTAATCAAGGCGATAGGGGAATAGATATGACTATCACATTCAATTGTGAGCACTGCGGCAAGAAGGTCGAGGCCCCCGATTCGGTCGGAGGCAAGTGGGGCAAATGCCCTTACTGCAAGCAGTCCAATTACATTCCCGCGCCCGTTTCGGATGATGACCTGATTGCCCTTGCACCGGAGGATGCTAAAGAAGAAAAACGCACCCAGGATGAAATGCAGGCCCTTCGCGACCAGGAAAGGGGGCTTATCGCCGAAATGGATGACGCCAGGGCATCGGCTGCACCGCTGGAGTACCGCGATGAGGTTAACGCCGAGGACCTCTATCACCTCGTGGTCAATTACTGCCTGGACCTGGCCGACAGCAAACTTGAGCAGGCGCAGGACCACTTGGTGAGATTGCAGAGGTATCCGCAGTCGGCTGCGACGGCAGTGGATGATTTTATCTCCGGTAAGACCATCGAACCGGCGCTGGACGTGATACCGACGAAACTCCTCAACGGATTCCTCAACCAGTTGCGCGACGCACTGAAGGGCTGAATTGCGCGAACGAATCCTTGACAAAACACCACTTGTGGCGTATTATATTCAGATAAGGTGTGCTCAAAAACATGTTCGATAAGGGGAAAAGCAATGTTGCTCAAACGAATCGGCTCAGCGTATCGTGTTTTTCTGTTGATTGGGATGGTTGTGTTTATTTCGGCGGGGCCGATGGCGGCGGCGCAGACGCTGACAATAACCGGCGTGGGAAAGTACGATTGCAGCGGCGCACCCGAGGGTCTTAGCGGCCTGACGCATGCCGGCGGCAGTCAGTACTACGCCGTCGAAGACAGCGGGGCGAGATTGCATCCGATGACGATTCAGATTGATTCGTCAACCGGAGCGGTTACCTCGGCGTCGTTCGGCTCGCAAATTATCCTTTCCGGCACCGACCTGGAGGGCGTGGCCTACAACTCCGCCACTGGCAGCGTCTATGTCAGCGACGAGACCGGCGCGACTGTAAAGGAGTACAACCTTTCGGGCGGTCTTCTTTCAAGCGTGAGCGTCCCGGCGGTGTATGGCAGTTACAGGACCAACTACAGTCTTGAGTCGCTGTCCAGGCAGGCGGGGGGGCAATCGCTGTGGACTGCCAACGAGGAGGCGCTCTACGAAATGGGAGTGGTCAATGACGGGCCGCTCTCGACGACCGGCGGCGGCACCGTCGTCCGGCTGCAAAGGTTCGACGACATTCTGGCCGCCGCAGGCCAGTGGGCGTATGTAACCGAACCTCTCACCGGTGAAGGACCCGATGATGAGAATTATGAGCGCAGCGGCGTGTCAGATCTGTGCGTGCTGCCCAACGGCAAGGTCCTCGTTCTCGAACGCGAGGTGGACGTAACAGGCTACTTTATGAGCATGCCGATTCCGAAATTCCACAGCCGCGTTTACGAGGTCGAATTTGCCGGTGCCGACGACGTCTCCGGCATCGGCAGCCTGGAAGGAGCAACTTATACACCTCTGACCAAACACCTGCTCTGGCACGAGACCTTCACCTTCTACATGTTTGAAGGCATTGCCCTGGGGCCGCAGCTGGATAACGGCGACTACAGCCTGCTGCTGATTTCCGACGGCGACTCACCGGCCCTGAAGGGTCTTTACTCTCTGCGTCTGATCGGCGACGTGCCCGAACCGGCGACACTGGTACTGCTGATGTGCGGCGGATGCGCGACGCTTATAAAACGCCGAAAACGATAAGCGGAATACCGCTTGCGGTTTCGCCGACTGGTGACTAAATAAAAACCTTCTCCGGGTGGAGTTTTCCGCTGGCGGGGTCAGGTCTCAACAAACCGATCAAATTTCCTCTTGCATTGACAGCACCAAGTAATTTCCCCCGACTGCCGGTCTTTCCGGGCCAGTCAATTGCCCTTCCCTGCGCCAATTCGCGGGCCTGGTCGTCTGTAACGGTTATCCTGGCTTCAGGCCCGACGGCCTCGACAGGCGAGATAATGAACCGCTCGATATTGTCGGCGTTGATTTGGTCAGGCCCGACGGCCCGATCGGCGTTGAAAGGTCCGATGGCTTCGCGGACGATTTTTTCGCAATATCCGCCGACGCCGAGTTCGCCGCCAATGTCCCGTACGAGTGAGCGGATGTATGTCCCGCTGCCACAATTGACCGCCAGGCGGAGGTGGGGATATTCATACTCGACAATCTCCAGCGAGTGGATAGTAACTTCTTTGGGCGCCAAGTCGGGTTTTTCTCCTCCGCGTGCGATTTTGTAAGCGCGCTTTCCGCCGACCTTCACGGCAGAGAAGGCGGGAGGAATCTGCTGAATCGTTCCGATAAACACCCGAACGATCTTTTCGACCCGTTCAGCCGGCGGCGGGGGCGAGACATCATTGACGGTAATCTCGCCTTCGGCGTCGTCGGTGGT
>DAOVLS010000233.1 GCA_030631125.1 Planctomycetales bacterium | reverse complement strand
GTAACCAACTGCATCTTCCACAACAACCAGAAGTTCGGCATATATCTCTACGGCGGAAGCCCCGACAGGAGCCATCACCTTACCTTCAGCCGGAACCAGTTCCTGGACTATGCCGACAGCGGCCCGGGAAGCCCGAACGTAGGTTCGGGAATATCAGATTACGGAATAGGCCTTTACAGCGCCAGAAACGTGAAAGTTATCAATAATTATTTCTACGGCCATCATCATCAGTGCCTGTCATTCAAGTCGCGCATGCACGATTCGATCGCAGCCGGTAATGTCTTCGACGGGTTCTACTACACCGCCATCTATCTCGGACAGAACACCGACACAAAGAAGTATGGGAGCATGCGGTGCAAAAACCTCATCGCCGAGGGCAATATCTTCAGGCCTTCCCGGAAGTACCGGGCGAAGAGCGCGGTTATTGTTTCCAACGTAACAGGCGCGGTGGTCAGGGACAACTTCATAGACTCGATATACGGAGAGGACAAGCGCAGCGAGTGGTTCTTTCTCGGTTCGGCAATACAGGTGCTCCCACCCTCCGTTAACGTCGGGATATATCGCAACACAATAATCAACGCCAGAAAGGCCGCGCTTATCGCTCATGCCGACTGCGAGATTTACAACAACACAATCGCCGGTTGCGATATCGGATTGGCCGTTGCCGACGGCGTCAAAGCAATGGTCGGGAACAATATTTTCTACAAAAACAAGGTACAGGTTACCAAGGCAGAGCCGCTGGTTCCGAACCGGGTAAAAATCCTGACCGGCGTCGTGAAAGACGGCGTCATGACGACATTGCGTCGGGACCCTTCAAAGAAGCCGGTCTATCAGCACAACAACTGGTTCCCGCGCTGGTCGGGCATGGGCAAGACGGGCATATCGGTCGATCCGGGATTCGTCGGCCCGTTCCAACCTTTCAAACCGGTTGACGGTCCCACTCCGAAATTCGTCCCCGATTTCAAGCGAATGCAGGCCTATCGACTCAAAAAGACCAGCCCGTGCATTGACAGGGGTTTCAAGACGGACCTTCCGTTTATCGGCAAGGCTGCGGACATCGGCGCGTTCGAGTTCGGCGCGAAACCAAAGAAGTGAACAAAGGTGAAATAAGCGGTTTTTGAAATTTCAGTAATTACTGTCAACACCTTATACGCAGGCAGCCGTAGGCCGGGACGAAGTGAAACGGAGTCCCGGCAACCCCGCTGAACAGATCAGTGGATTCGCAAAATTGAAGGTGTGGTTCTCTGTGAAATAAAAGGAGATTTGAGATGAAAAGAACTGAACGGCGGTTTTCCGGAACAATGGTTCTGGTCGGTACTGTTTTACTGATGTGCTCGGTATCAGTCGCGGAGACTTATTACGTCTCGCTCAAGGGCGACGACGCAAAGGACGGCAGGACCGAAAAGTCGGCCTTTCGGACGATTAAAAAGGGCGTTTCGGTCGTCCAGGCCGGCGATACGCTCATTATCAAGTCGGGCGACTATGGCGCTGAGCGGGCGGTGTTGAAAAACAGCGGCCGGAAGGGCGCGCCTATTCTCATCAAGGCCGAGAAGCCCGGCGAAGTGGTGCTGACAGGCAAACGCAGAGGCGTAGGCCTGACCATGATTGACAAGTCTCACGTGGTGGTTGAAGGGCTGAAATTCACCCGGTACGGTGCGGGCCTGGTAATCAAGCATCGCAGTTCCTACGTTACGGTGCGAAGGTGCATATTCCTCAACAATGAGAACGCCGGCATAGTGCTCAACGACGGCGGTCTGCGGGACCCCAAACTCTGCCACCATCACCTCTTCACTGAGAATCAATTCCTGGACCCGCTCCCGAGTACACAGGACTACGGCCTGCGAATGTACTTTTCAAGCAACGTGGAAGTGGTCAATAATTACTTCCACGGATTTCACCACCAGGCCTGCTCGTTCAAAGCGATCATGACGGATTCCCGCGTCGCGAACAACGTCTTCGAGGGTTTTCATTTCAGCGCCATCCAACTGGGCCAAAACAGCGACAGCAAGAGAATGAAGCAGAGTGCTCGTTCATACAGGCTGATCGCCGAGGGCAACATCTTCAGGCCTTCGCCGCCATATCGCGCCAAGAGCGCCATTGTGGCAAGCAACGTTACCGATGCGATCGTGAGGAATAATTTCATCGACTCGACCTACGGTGAGGACCAGAAAGGTCCCGGCAGGAGGTTCTTCCCCGGCGCAGGAATTCAGATTACACGACTGGCCAGGGGTACGAAGATATACGGAAACGTCCTGGTGAACATCAAGGCCCCTAAACCGGCCTTTATGATCCGCTCCGACTGCGAGATTTACAATAATACCGTCGTCGGCTGCGCCCGGGTCCTGGATGTCGCCGTGGGCGTAAAGGCGGTCGTCAGGAACAACATTTTCTACAAAAACGCCCACCAGGTCGGCGTCGCCGAACCGCTCCAGCCGTTTTACGACAAGTATTACGGCTACGTGATGAACGATAAAGGCGTAATGGTGGAACTTCCTCCCGCCGACCCGTCCGTCAAGAGCGTCTTTGATTACAACCTGTGGCTTCCGGACTGGAACAGCAAAGGCCCCGGCGGTATCAGCGCCGACCCGCGCTTTATCGGTCCAATTAAGCCGCTGGTTATACAGAAGGCTTCTGCGAAGTATGTCCCGAACTTCGAGCGGATGAAGGCGTATCGCCTGACGAAGTCCAGCCCGTGCATCGACAAGGGCGTCAAGACGGGTCTTCCGTTTACCGGCAGGTCCCCGGACATCGGCGCGTTCGAGTTCGGCGCCAAGGCGAAAGGCCGGCCGATGAAGGGGGTTCAAGCCAAGTGCGTCAAGTGCGGCGAAGAATGGGGAATAGAACCGAAGGACGCGAGGAGTTTTCGCAGGGAGATGGGGATGGGCGGCGCGCCCGTCGGCGGGGACTGCCCAAAATGTGGAGCGAAGAAATCTGTCTTCCTGATGAACAGGTGTCCAAAGTGCGGGAAATACTATCTCTCAAAACGCATAACAGACCCTGACGCCTTCGCCAAAGGCGGCAACAAGGAAATCTGTCCCCATTGCGGTACGGACCTGTATAAATGGTATAAGAAGCGCCGCAGAAGGCGGTAGTGCCCCGTCTCCATAATTCTTACCTGTCACCGAGGCGGGCCAGGGCGCGTTGGATTTCCGACTGGATTTCCTCGATGCTGTTGAGAGGCCTGGTGGGATTTTCTATCGGCGTGGTTTCGCCGCCGGCGGGGTCCATATCCACCGCGCCGTAGCGGGCAGGCTTGCCCGTCCCTTCCAGATATTCGCTGTGGGCGTCGCCTTTGGAATAGTGCCAGAACTCATAGGGATATGGCGGGAATCCGTTTTCGGCCATCAGTGCGGTAATCTCGTCGCGGTTCCGGTGGGCCTGGGGGCCGATGAACGGCGAACCCATCGGCGTCAATTCGGACAGTTCCAGGTAAGGCACGCCTCGGTCGATTTCCGTGCCGTCGTCGCGATTGAGTACGCTGATGTCCAGGGCGCTTCCGGAGGTATGCGGGCCGGTCTTCGGGCTGGCGGCGACCAGCGCCGAAAGGCGCCGGGACATTTCCTCCGGCGAGGGCGTTCTTCCCTTCAATTCCCACCGCAGACGATTCAGGACTACGTCGAACACTTCGGCCTTCATCGCCAGGTGTTTTTGTATCCGGCAGGTGCGGTAGGCGTCTTCAACCTTGAGTACCCATCCGCGGTCGTTCATTTGGCGTGCTATCGCCACGAAATCGCCTATCAGTCCTTCCCGCAGGAAAAAGAGGCGGTCGTAGTTCTTCGCGACCCTGGTGGTCGAGAAGGCCACCTCCACACCGGCCTCGTCTGCCGCGTCCGGAAGGGGCGCCATGGCTTGGCCACATTCATCCACCGGATAATCAGACACTGCCGCCATGTGTCCACAAGCGGCCTCTATCTGCTCGGTCCAGTACGCCCGGCGGGCGTCTTCGTCAGGTCTTTCGGTTTGCATAGATGTACCCTTTTCGAATTTACTTTAGAGCGGTTCTACCGCTTGCGTTTTGCTTGCCCTTTGCGGACTTCTTCTTTGATTCGCTGGATGTGTCCTCTACCGAGGGCTTTTACTTCGCATCCCAACTCGAAATAGCGGCGGATATTCTCGTCGGAGAGTATTCCGAAGCAGTCGATTACCGCCAGCGGTCCGCCGGCCATTTTGACGACCTTGTCCGGCTCGAGCGAAAGGTAGGGCGTGTGCGGCACGGCGAAAATAACGGCCTCGGCGCTCTTGAGGGCTTTGGCGAGGTCCGGCTGAACGCGGATGTCGGCAACGTCGTCCTGGTTGTGGAAGAACCTTGCCCAGGAGTGTCCCGGGGCCGGATATACGTCCTGCTTTTCCAACTCGTACCAGTGCTCGACGTACGGGTCGTGCGCTCGCATCTCCGCGCCCATTTCCGTCAGGCGCCGGACGACCATCTCCGAGCCGCTGTAGCGCGTGTCGCCTACGTCCTGTCGGTAACTTGCCCCGCAGATCAGCACCTTAGCGCCGGCGATATATCGCCCCATGTTGCGCAAGGCGTCGCGGGTCAGCGTCGCCACGTGCAGGCTGCGGGTGTCGTTGACGTCGATGGCCGTGGTGGACATCTTGAAGACGTCGTCGCCGTCGTCGAAGCCCAGGATGTGTTTATAGGCCCAGTATCCCAGCCCGCCGTCTTTGGGCAGGCAGTATCCGCCGATGCCCGGGCCTGGGAAGATTATGTTGCTGTGCGTCGGGCGTACCTTAATGGCCTTGACGACCTTGGTCAGGTCCACTCCATTCCGCTCGGAGAAGATGCTCCACTCGTTCAGGAACGCCAGTATCGTCGCGCGGTATGAATTCTCGACGATCTTGGTGGTCTCCGATTCGATTGGGCGGTCCATCACCGTCAGCGGGAACTCTTTGGTGTTGAGCACTTCTT
>DAOVLS010000057.1 GCA_030631125.1 Planctomycetales bacterium | reverse complement strand
GCCAGGTCGCCGTGAATACTGATCTTCCGGGTCTCCGACGAGAACGGCGCCACAGACCACAGGACTCGCTTATGCCACGGTCGGGTCTTGATGTACCCGGCGATGGCCTCGGCGGCGATGAAGCACGCGCGCGGCGAGAAATGTGTGTCGGTCTTGCAGAAAACGGGGCCTTTCTTATCATCATCCTTACGTGCGGCGAGGAAATGCGGCGTGAGGTCCAGGACTTTCACGCCCTTGGCGGCAAGGAGTTTGTAGAACGCCTGGAGTTGTGTATCGACTCGCATCGGTAGCCGGCGGGGCTTGCCCATCGGCGCCTTGTCCGAAAGTTTGTCGGCATATACCACGCTTTTGGGCGGCACGGGAACGAGCAGGAGTTCGACGCCGATTTTGTCGAGCTGAGCCTTGAAATCCAGAATCACCGGTAACGGGTCGGCCCATTCGCCCTTAGCGGCACGGGAAACCTTCGCTGCCTCTGATCCCCAGAACCTGCCCACCGACAGGTGGCGAACCTCCGGCACGAAGAACAGGAATCCATCTTTGCCCTTGACGACGGTCGAACCGGCTTTATTTTTCGCCTTCGCCGCCGCAGCGACTTTGGCGACACAATCAGCGAGAAACGCCTTGTTGAAATCCGGAGCCACGGGCTGACTGGTCGGTTTGTCAACCCCGGCCACAAAGGTCAGGCATAGCAGCACAGCAAGTTGCGCCAGTTTGCGAGTCATTTCATCATTTCTCCCCAGCAAGGCGTCTCGAACGCGAGATCATCGTCGTCGAGTTCGCTCCGGTTGATTCGGCCCAGTTCGCCCTCGACGTCGCTCCATGGTCGCAGGCGGAGTTTCACTACCTGCCCCGCCCGCAGTCGAGCACCGGAAGTCCAGGTATTATCCCGCATCGACCAGACGTACACCACCGCCTGCGAGTCGGGAATCGGCTTACCGGCCTCATCGCGCAAGTCGGTCAGGTGCAGCGACCGGATGTGATCCTTGTACGGTACGCTGCCCGGACGCGGAACGCCGGATGCGTCCGAGATGACGGCGGTAACGAGCATTTCCTCGCTTGCCTTCGGCACAATAAACTTACTCGGACGCCGCTGGCCGAGGGTCATGTCGATCATCTTCCAGTTACCGGTGGCGAGTTCTCGCTGGGCGAACTGCCATATAACGAGCCTCTTACCCGCCAGGCGATCGGCACCACGGGCGAGTTCCAGGCCCAGGGATTCGCGCGTCGCGTAAGCGCCGGCGTCATTGCGGATAATCACGTCAAGTGGGCGTTTCAAAGCGAAACTGATCTGCTCGGCGAATCCTGAACCGGCGCCCCAGCCCATCGCATCCAGCGAGAAGACGTTGCTGAAACTGTCGCCCAGCAGCAGCACGTCCGCCGACCTGATCGGCCGCCATATCTCACCACCCGCTGTCGGCACCGGATGTATCTCGACGGTTTCAGGCGGATAGAGCGTTTGCCCCTTCGGCAGGCGAAGCATCCTTGCGATGTCGCCAAGATTGGTAACGCTCTCGGTAACGCGTCTGTATCCGGTGGGTCGGGCCGGCGGAAGATCGACATTCTTGCGAATGTACTCCGCCAGCGCATCGGCTGACGCCTCCATTGCCTCCGGTCGCCAGTGCGTGTCGGCTGTAAGGTACTGTGGCACGAAGATGTTGGCCGAGAAACTTCTGCGGACAAGTCCCGCCGTCGGATCGAACACCAGCACGCCCCGGCTGCGCAAGTGTTGGCAGAACTCATCATAGGATGGGTTGTTCAAGGGTTTCAGTTGCTTGTTGCAGGCGTCACTGAATTTATCAGGGTGGACTTGCGCTTTGACCGACACGGGGACGACAATCAGCGTGATGCCGCGCTCGGCGAGTTGGCGATGGAACTGGAAGATTGCCTTTCGCGGGTCGCTCTGCGGGGCGGAGCGCCACTCGGTACCGCTGTCGGCGCGCTCTGCGAGCCGGCGCGGGTCGAGAAAGCCCGGGCCGGTCAGGTAGTCGATGCCGGGCCGATAAAACAGCCAGCCGTCGCGCCCAACGTAGGCCTTCTCATTACCCAGCCCAACCGACCACACCGTGAACTCCTGCACCGGCGGCAAGAGGTTTTTGGCGAGCAGCGAATCGGTCTTGAGCGTAGCCTCAAATTCGTCGATGTCGTGCTGTAGTGAGCGATTGGCCGCCATTAATCGACTGAACGTCGTACCGTCGCTTTCGCCGAAAACATCGGCCGCACGGGGCATTGAGGCGAAAATATCGAAGCACCCCGGCCAGGCGGATGTACGGTTCCCCACGGCGTGCTCGTGAATTTCATGCACTGCCTGGATAAGCGGAACCGCGAAAATCGTCGCCAGGAATATCGCCAGAAGCGCCCACGCCGTCCCCGGACGCACATGTGTAAGCCCGATTTCCCGCTGTGCGATTTCCTCGCGAGTTAGTTGTTGTTTCGTCTTAGCCATTTCACTTTCCGGCGTTTCGCCGCCGTGTTCGTCAGAAAATAAAGTAGATAAACGGGTTGAACTCCTGCGTCGTCATTGCCGTAATCGCCGCCCACAGCGCCAGCGAGATCAATACGACTTTGCCGATTCCGATTCGCCGCGTGAAATCCCACGTCTGCGGACAGCCCCACGTAACCAGCGCCGCAGCGGCGAATGTCAGCAGGTAGTACGGTTGGTAAATTAAGCCGCCGATCAGCCCGGTCGCCTGCTGTGAGTCCGCCAGGCCCAGCATACTGCCGCAGTACCGCAATGCCGCCGGTAGATCACTCGCGCGGAAAAATACCCAGGTGAACAGAAGGATCACAAATGTAATCGCCGTCTTCAGCACACGCGGCAGCCGACGATAGAGACTGTCCTTTCCGCACGCACGTTCGATAGCAAGCATCACGCCGTGGATGCCTCCCCATATCAGGAAGTTCCACGCCGCGCCGTGCCACAATCCGCCCAACAGCATCACAATTGCCAGATTCACGTACGTCCGCGCGACGCCCTTACGATTGCCGCCCAGCGGAATGTACAGGTAATCCCGCAGCCAGCTCGACAGCGAAATGTGCCACCGCCTCCAGAACTCCGTAATCGACGCCGAGCGATACGGCGAGTCGAAGTTCTTGGGAAAAACGAATCCCAACATCAATCCCAGGCCAATTGCCATGTCACTGTACGCGCTGAAGTCGAAGTATATCTGGAACGCGTAGGCTGCTGCGCCGAACCACGAATCGACGAATCCAACCGCCCCGGCGTCGAAGACGACGTCGGCAACCTTGCCGCAAGCATTGGCCAGTAAAATCTTCTTGGCGAGTCCCAGGCTGATGAAGGCTGCGCCGCGGGCGAACTTCTCGACCGTGTACGTGCGGTGGCGAAGCTGATCCTCGATCTCGGAGAACCGGATGATAGGCCCAGCCACCAGTTGCGGGAACATGGCGACGTAACAGGCAAAATCGATCGGGTTGCGGATCGCCCTCGCGTCGCCGCGATACACGTCGATCGAGTAACTCATCGACTGGAACGTATAGAAACTTATCCCCAGCGGAAGCGTAATTTTCAGCGTCGTTTCCCAGAGCGCCCCGTCCATACCCAGCACGGCGACTACATCGTTGTAGCTGCCGACGGCGAAATTGAAGTATTTGAAAAATCCCAGCAATGAGAGATTGGAGCATATCGACACAACCAGCGCCACGGTCTGCGCTCGGCTGCGGCGCTCGCCCTGTTCGAGGCGATCGATGGACTTGCCCAACGCGCCACGGCTAAACTGTCCCGACATTACCAGCCCGCAGACATAATCAATCATCGTCGAGGTGAGCATCAGCACCATGAATGCCGGGTTGCACCAGCCATAGAATGCGTAACTCAACAGCGTCAGTATCAGGTGCTTGCCCATCCGTGGCATGGCGTAATAAAGCACCAGCGCCACAGGCAGGAAGTAAAACAGGAATATGTGTGAACTGAATACCATGGTCGGCTATGGCGAGATGGGGCCTACGTCGATGTAGCGCCGGAGATCGAATTCATCACTGTCGGTAATCAGCCGCTCGCCCTGGAGTTGCGGATGGTTGTCGTATCGCTCGAGCACAAGACGATAATTGCGTCCCTTGACCTTCGCCGCAAGGCTCTTGAGTACCTTATCGTCGAGGATTGCCCAATGAGCGACCTGGATTCGCTTCTCCTTGCACCGACCGGAAATGACCTTGCCTACCTCATACGTATAGAGCACCAGGCCGCAGCGGTACGGGGCGATGTCCTTAGGCGCGGGTGTCGCGGTTGTCGCGACGAGTTTTCCTTCCAGCACGATGCGCGGCGCGGGTTTCCGCTTCTTGAAGCGGGCAGCGTACAATCTGTAACGAAGCGCCGCCTCCTCGGGCGGTACGAATCGGCTGTAAATCGCCACCCCCTCCAGACGACCCGACCAGTCACGTTGGCCGTTCCACTCGTCGCCGAAGAGAAGATGCTGCGATGACCAGTTGCTGAAGTCGCCCTGCACCGCTGCGGACGCCGGCACTTTTCGCCCGTTGACGTAACAGAACAGCCGACCGGGAAAGTAGCTGACGATTACGTGATGCGGCTTGCCCGCTGTGAGTTTGCAGAGCGTTACCTGCGGTTTTGTGCCGTTATTCCCTGTCCGCGTCGTGCGGAGTCGGAGGATGAGGTTCTTCCCGTCCTGCCCGAGCGTGAAGTTCCTCGAAGCGGAGTTGGTCGAGAAGGTTACGATCCGCGCAGGACCTCGCTGTTTCAGGTCGGCGGGCGTCAGCGTTACTTCAATCGTAAGCTGGTTGGTTTTCCTGCAGGCTGCGAGCAGGCGCTTGTCGATGTCGCGCGCGAGCATCGCACCACCTGCCGGCAGCACGTCATGATACCGTCCGAAGCGCGCCAGGCCGCGAAGCACCGTGCTGCACGTCTGCGCGTCTTTGCCGCCGGTCTGCGTGATGGCGTTGGTCTTTGACAGGTTCTCCCACAGGAAAATGAGTGCCTCGTGGTTTCCCGGCCAGGTGTCGTATTTTTTCGCAGGCCCACCGGTAATCTGTCGGAGCATCTTCTGCTCCGCCCGTTTCATTATCGCTGCGGCAGAGACTTTCTCGCCGCCCTCAACCCACGCGTCGGGGAAGAAATCGCCTCGCTTATTGTGTGAGATGCGGACCCATTTCTCGATGGTTGTGAACTCGTCGTTGAATCGCCCGAGATATATCTCCACCTCTTTGCCGCCTCCGCGGATCTTGTTTTTCTTCTTTCCGACCATGTACGGCCCGGTCATCGCCATCACGCCCACATGGTTGCTCCAACGCGGGTGATACACTTCATAGCCGTTGATGCCGGCGGCGGAGTTGATGTTGACCTTCCAGTTCCCCGGCCGGCCCGGCGCGGAGAGATACACGTTGCGGTGTGGGCCGTCGAAGACCCAGAACAGATAGCTGTTGTCGGGCGATAGGCTCGTCCAGCATCCTCTGCCCAGTTTTTCCCACGAGACGTTCGGCAGCACCGCGACGCCGCCGTTCGGCCAGGGGAACAGTCCCGCCGCACGTGTGCCGTCGCGCGAGAGTTGAAAGTTGTCCGCGCGGGCGACGGTGCGGTTCCAGACCAGCCTGCGGACCTTCGGCTTATCGAGCCGGTAGCGGTAGATAGGACTCTGACTCTTCCTGTCACCGCCGCCGGTCTGGACGTACACCCACCAGTAGCCGGTTTTCGGATCGGCCCAGACGTCCACGGCAAAGCCCGCGACAACCTCCTTCAGACCTGTTCCATCGAAGTTGACGACATAGACCTTCTTGGCGATGCGATTGGAGAATACGACACGCTTTCCGTCAGGTGTCAGGAGTGGTTTGGCGTAATTGGAGAGTTTCGCGAGGATCGTCCGCTCACCTCTACCGTCTTCGGTGTCGAAGCCCATCAAGCGAAGTTTGTTTTTCTTGGCGCCTGTGTCGTTTGAGGCCGGGCCGTGGTCCTGAACCCATACGATACGCGTCCGAGCGCCGGTCAGCGAATGGACATCCCCGGACGGCAATGAGCGATCCTGTGTAACCCCCAATGCCCAATATGGTCGCAGGTGCATCATATCTGCTTCGGTAGCTGCGTTGAGTTCCTCCAACTTCTCGTGGCTGTCGAATAAATCCAGCTTCAGTTGCTGTTTCAGCCCCGGTTTCCACGCCGCAGCCGGGCACAACTTGCGACGGCGAATGCCCCAATACACAACAATTATCCGATTATTGGCGTACCGGCCGGTTACTACCTTGTTTACCTTGTAGCGAATGTATGTAAGCATGTCGGAATACAACAAAGTTTCAGGATCGGGGATGGTGGAGACGGCTTCGATTGTGGCGATTACCGTCAGCGTCTCGTTTCCCGCGACGTCGGTCACCCGGGGCAGGCCGTAACGCCGGGCGATTTCGGCCGCTGCGGCTGCGGCGGGGGTATCGGCATAGTCCTTGCGAAGTTCGGAGGCCAGTTTGACCATGCGAACCAGAATGGCCTTGTTGCGTAGAAAAAAGGCTTTTTCGTCGTATAGCGACTTGGCGCCTTTGACCGCCACAAGGCGTTCAGCCAGTTCCTGAAGTTCCTGTATCTTTGGCGCTGCGGCCAGTCTGTGTTGCATGCGTTTGGACGCCAGCACCGCCTTCGCCTTGTCGCCCAGCGGGTGTGCGGCGAAGCGGGTAGCAATCTCCCGGTAGATCGCCCTGGCTCCGAAGGCATCGGACTGTGCTTGCGCATCAGCTAATCGTGTCTTTCCCAGATTCTCCAGCGTCTTGACGATCAGGGCTGCCTCCGGGTCTTTCGATTTTGCCAGGCGACGCAACATCGGCGTGTAGCACGAGGCGCCAGCCGCCTCTTTTTTGCAGGCCGCCAGCGTTTTCAACGGCAGTTTGTCCAGCGGACCCACCGGTCGATTAGCCCGTTTCGATTTTGTCGCGGCGGACGCCAGAAACAGGTGCGGCACCGACCAGCCGCTGCCGAGGGTGTTCAGGACCACCGTCTCCTTCGTGTCAATCCTGACCAACACCATTTTGTATCCGTTTTTGAACTTGGCGGTGGCCATGCAGAAGTTTGGATGGTTGCTCCATCGCGGATCCTGCCATTCCTCGCTGCCTCGCGGACAACCGACCCGCCAGAGTTCCTTGTCGAACTTGTTGCGGATCCCAAAATGCTTGTGCGGCAGATACAGGTGCATGAGGCGGTAGGTGTTTTCCGGGCTCATGCTGGCGTTACAGGCCTGCTTGCCGTTGTACAATATGTGAACCTTACCGGCGGGAATATCGACCATCAGGCATCCGCCGTAGGCCTCTCCCATGTGCGTACCGTCCAGCGACAGCCCGCCGTCGCAGGGAAAATCGGCCAGTTTGGTCTTCTTCCCGGTTTTGGGGCGATAGAGGTACGTTTTGCCTTGTCCGCTGCGCCCGCGCTTGTACCAATGCTTACCGTTGGTGGTCTTGAACACAATACATCGCTCGCCGCCGGCAGGGTCAATCCACCAGACAGGTTCGAAGACCTTCGGCTCTTTTTTGAGGATACGACGTCGACCGGTGCCGTCAGCATTCATGACAAACGCTCTGGCGTTGAAAGAATAGAGAATCTCTTTACCGTCCGGCGACCACCATGGGCGGTTCAGCCCCGCGAACCTCTTGGCCTTGGGGAACTTGGCCAGGGTGCTTACCTTTCCGTCAGCAAGCCGAACCGTTACGATTTGTCTGTCCTTGACGGCCACAATCCTGGCGTCTTTGAAGTCGGCCCCCAACAACTTGCGAACGTCGTCCCGTTCATCGGCCAAGGTCGAAGCCGACAAACTCGCAACTACAACAAGCAAAACGTGAACTAAAAAACGCACAGATAAACCTCTGGCTATCATGCTATATGTAACACCAAGGGCAACGTCAGGTATCGTTAGAAGTCTGTCCCATCTAAAACGATGGGTGCCATGCCCTCACCCGTCTTCGGGGGTGGGCACCTGTCTGCCGACAGGCAGGTGTAACGCAGCCAAAGTCATGCTTACCCGCTTCGCGTGAAAGCATGGCACCCATCCAAATACGCGGGACAGTGTACTCGAAGACGTTCAGGCCCTTGGACTGCTTTGTGCCCGACGCTTCCGCGATGTATGGCCGGCTCCGCCTATACAGTATGAAACCATTGAAGGTGCGGCGCCTCCTGGTTGTGCTTGCAGTCAAGTAAGACTGGCCTTGCAGTTGTGAAAATGATACTAATTTGATACTGCAAGTCCGCACAAATGGCGCTACATGCACCATATGCAAGCGTACTGCAGAAAACGCAATCTCATCTGAATTCGTAACTTGTGAAAATACATAGATTTACCGAAAAGGCTTCGTGTCTCTCATAACCCGGAGGTCGCAGGTTCGAATCCTGCCCCCGCTATTTCATTTGCACACGACCGTCCTTCCGGGCTGGTCGTTGTCGTTAATGAGGGCGTAAGCGCCGGGATTCAGCGCCATTTCGCCCGTCTTTGCCGACGGGTCGATAGTGATGGCATCCGCATAAGGATGCTACCACCTGCCGCATCTTCTCGTCCCTGCGGCCGTTCAGTGCGTCCTGAAGGCCGACGAGGCGCTGCCTTGCCCATTTGCCGCATTGTTGCGGGGTTGTTTTGTGAACAGCAACACTGGTTTAATCTCCTTCCTATTGAAACTGGCTGGTTCTGTTTCCCTCGAACAGGTACCCGTAATAGATTGTTTTTGAACCACCCCAAAAGATTAAGAAATTTTGAGGTTTTATTCTTGACGTTAGTATAAATGCTGTATAGAATGTTGCTGAAATCGGTCGCATTGGTATTGGTTATGTATTATGTCTTATAGAAAATCGCTAATTCTGGAACGAATCTGGAAAAACCCCGGTGGTTATCGTAAAGCGATAGCCTCCGATATGAGGGTTCATCCCAATATTGTATCAGATGCGGTTCGGGAATTAATCGCTGAAAGGTGGGTTATTGAGGGTCAGGCCAAAGCGGGCGGGTCCGGTAGATCGCCTGTTCCGCTCTACGTAAATCCCCAAAGTCGGATTGCCATGTCTGTCAGTTACGACAGGGGCGGCATAAGGTGCGCTCTGGTCAATGCGGCTGGTGATGTAATTCAGAAAACCGAAATAAATCATGCGCCGGACAATCCAGAAGACCTTGTGGATGTGATAGTGCGAAATCTGGAACGCTTCAAATCCAATAATTCCAGTCAAATAATCGGTCTTGGAATAGCCGATCCCGGGATGGTTAATAATGCCGCCGGGGTGGTCGTCCGGTCGAGCCGGTTTCCCGGATGGCATAACGTTCCGCTGTCGGCCCTTCTGTCCGAAAGGATCGACATTCCGGTGCTCGTGGAAAACAGCACGAGGGTCCGCGCTATCGGCGAATACATGGGCATGAACGAACTGATGCAGACGGAAGCGTCGATGCTTTATCTGGAATACGGCGAGGGGGTCGGATTCTGTTTCGTTACATCGGACGGTATCTGGCGTGGCGAGGCCTTTGCCGGGGAGTTGGGCCACGTTGTTGTTGAGCGAGACGGTAATCTCTGCGGCTGTGGGGCGCGGGGGTGCCTTGAAAGCCTGGTTAACTCATCGGCGCTGGAAGCGAAGGCGAAAGACCTGCTGGGGCGGGGTGTCAATTCGATCCTTCAAGGCCACGGCGACCCCGATGCCAAAGCGATATTCACCGCAGCGATCGACGCCGACCGCATGGCAAGGGGGCTGGTCGATGAAATCGTCTCTCATCTCGGTCTTGTCGCTGCTTTTGTTTCGGCGGCATTACACCCGAAATACCTCGTCATCGGGGCGGAATCCGCCATTGCGATTCAATGTCTCGCCGGGGAGTTATCCTCTGCGATCCACGACAGAACGCTTCCGGAAATTGCCTCATCTATTGAGGTGGTCGAGGGCAGGGAGTATGAACCTCTGGCCCTGACGGGAGCGGCGCTGATGGTTTTTCATAAAGCGATAATGCGGTGCGGCCAGGAAGAGGCTCGTGTAAAAGTCGGATAACAGAAGGAGATACTGACAATGGAAAAGGTTCGATGGGGCGTAATTGGTTGCGGCGGTATTGCCGCGAGGCGAACGATTCCCGAGTTCAAGCAGATGGTTTCCAATGCGGAAATTGTCTCGGTGATGGACATTTCAGCGACCCGGGCGAAGGAGGTCGCAGGGCAGTTCGAGGTCCCGCACTTCTGCGATACGGAAGAGGAGTTGCTGGGGCGGGATATAGACGCGGTTTATATCGCCACGCCACAGAACGTCCACTGTCGGCAGACCGTCCAGGCAGCCGAGGCCGGCAAGCACATCCTCTGCGAGAAGCCCATCGCAATTACAGTCGAGGAAGTGGAACAGATGGAAAAGGCCTGCGCAAAGGCGGGCGTGAAGTTCATGCTCGCCTGGTGCATGAGGCAGAACGTCTATAACAAGCAGGCCCGCGAACTGGTTCAGTCCGGCGCTTTGGGGCAGATCGTCATGGGCAGGGCGCAGTTGACCTGCTGGTATCCGCCTATTCCCGACGCCTGGCGGCAGGATGTTTCGATAAGTCACGGCGGGGCGCTTCTGTACATGGGCACGCATTGCCTGGACATTCTCGAATGGATTATGGACGCGAAAATTGTCGAAGTAACCGGCTTGCAGGACCTGCTGGTGCAGAAGTACCGCACTCGGATTGAGGACACTTCGACCATCGTCGTACGTTTCAGCAACGGGGCGCACGGGATTATCGACAATTATTTCAACATTCCCGACGCCGCCGCCCGTAACAGCCTGGAAATCTTCGGGACCAAGGGTTCGATTATCGCGCACGGCTCAATCGGGCAGGACCCGACCGGCAATATGTTCAGCATCACCCAGCCGGAAGAG
>DAOVLS010000044.1 GCA_030631125.1 Planctomycetales bacterium | reverse complement strand
GGGCTGGTGGTGTATGAAGGGTCAATCGCCGCGCACGTCGCAGCCGAGTTGCCGTTTATGGCTACCGAGCGCATCCTGATGGCAGCCGTCAAGTCCGGCGGCGACAGACAGGACCTGCACGAGAAGATACGTCAGCACGCCATCGCCGCCGGCGAGCAGGTGAAGGTCCATGGCCGGGCGAACGACCTGATTTCCCGCCTCAAGACCGATGCCGCCTTTGCGGATGTCGATATTGATTCGCTGCTGGAGCCTTCTGCGTTTATCGGGCGCGCGCCGCAGCAGGTCGATGAATTCATCGCCGCTCACGTCGAACCCGTCCGCCGGCACTACGCGCACAAACTAAACGCCGACGCGGAATTGGAGGTATGATGCGGTAGGCTGGGATGGAGCGAAGCGGAATCCCACCTTTTTGATCTTGAGGTCACATTCTGTGATCTCAAGGAAGATGTCGGGCAAGTATGCCCGACCTACAAACTTGATATTCCATTTTGGAACATCAAGCGAGTAGTGACTTGAGGCGCCAATTGGGCACCTCAAGTCAGTGGGGAGGACGGTGCCACCCGGAATTCCTGACAAACGACAGGTATGATGGAGAATGCAAATGAATTCGCGATTATTATGGTTCACGGTGATTATCCTGGTAATATCTCCGTTCGGTTGCAGTTCCGACAAAAAGAAAAGTCCCCCCAAGCCACCCGTAAGCTCGGAGTTAAAGGCTGTGAAAGCCGAGGGTACGGTTAGTGAGATATATGCACGGCTCCTTACCGTCGGTTTTTCCAAAAGCCGTTTCGCCAGCGGGTTTTCCGCAGAGGAGTGGGATGAGATAATTAGTGGTCTCAAGGCCGCCCCTGACGCCGAACCTCCAAAGGTGAACAGTCAATCCGGTCGTGCCGCGGTCTTCTGGTCTATCATCTTGGCTGATCTGCGCGGCGGGCCTTGGCAGGAGCGTTTATCTGAAATCTATCGAACAAGTAGTACGGAAGCCATCTACTGGACGAGGGCTCCCCTCAAGCGCCTGGACAAATTTAATAGTCGAAGGGCTTGGGCAATTCTGGAATCCTGTGAAGGTCACCCGGAGTTGGGATGGATGTGGACTGGGCTCGCTTCTGAATTTGCCTACGAGATCAGGAAGAGTCCGCCTGATCCTAGCCTAAGCTCGATATCGCTACCGCCCGGAATGAAACGTCGTCCTCGCAGTTACTATAAGGTCCCTGATTGGGGTTATCTGAACTCAGATGGAGTATGGAAGTTGGTTACACGTGAACCAAAATATTTTGCCGGCAAGTCGAGATTTGTCGGCTTACTGGACGGCGAAGGCGTAGTCTCTGAAGATATGGAAGTAAGGCTTAAAGACTGGCTGATAAAGACTGCCACCCCAACGGTCGAACCGTTGCTCAGGCAATTGATGGCAGGTAAGCTGCCCCCAAGAGAGTTCGAACACAAAATCGGCTGGGATTATGACTCGATAGAAGTGCCACTTCTTAGGGAGTGGATGAAAATTGATCCTGCGTCTGAACTTGGCCCGGCAGTGGCGCAATGGTTGATGATTTACAATAGCGAAGACAGACCATCCAGAGCCGCTGGCCGCAGAATTGATCCGATACTTGCGGCTCCGCCCAAATGGGTAGCAGTATTTCCAGAATTGAAAGAGATCAAGAATTAAAGGAATTCGGGGGGCACCTTTACTTAACTACGTACAAGCCGAATGAATGTTTCGCCGCGTTGTTCGTAATTCCTGAACTGGTCGAAACTGGCGCAGGCAGGCGACAGGAGCACCACGTCGCCGGGTTCGGCAAGGTCGCCGGCGGAAGCGACGGCGGCGGCGAACTCCGGCGCGCGAATGACAGGTGGTACAACGGTATCGGCCCGTGCACGTTCGACACCATCGGCGATTGCTTCGCCGGTTTGTCCTGTCGCAACAACGGCTTTGGCCCGGCCGGCCAGCGCGACGCACAGGTCTCCGAAATCGACTTTTTTATCGTAGCCTCCGACGATGATAACAAGGCTACGAGAGGCAAAAGCTTCAATCGCAACGATCGCCCCGGACGGAGTGGTGCACTTGGAGTCGTTGAAATATCGTACGCCATCGCACTCGGCGACGAGTTGGAGCCTATGAGGCAGGCCTGTGAAATTCAACAAGGCCTCAGCCGCGGCGGCGCGGGGCACGTCGAATTGTCTGGCGACTGACCACGCCGCCTGGGCGTTGGCCTGGTTGTGCTGCCCTGGAACATTCAGGTCAAACGGCTCATCGTCGGCGCTGAAGGTATTCGTCCTTCCGGGGGCCTGGCGTGTCCATGACGCTACTTCGGCATCGTCGCGGTTGACTATCAGCACGTCGTCCGGGCATTGGAAGCGGAAGATATTTTTCTTGGCATCGGCGTATTCGGCCATGCTGCCGTGGCGGTCGAGGTGGTTTGGGTGAAGGTTGGTAACCAATGCTACGTGCGGGCTTTGCCCAAGCAGCGGCAGGTACGACAGTTGGAAACTGGACAGTTCCAGGACGACGACGTGGCCCGGTTTAATCTCCGGTAGATTTTCCAGCAGACTCACGCCGATGTTTCCGCCGACGTGGGTAGGCTTGCAGGCTGCAAGGATCGCACCGGTCATTGCCGTAGTTGTCGATTTCCCGACCGAGCCTGTAATCCCGACGACCGGCGCGGCGCAGCGGGCGAGGAACAGGTTTATCTCGGTCGTCAGTTCAACGTTCGCATCACGGGCGGCTTGGAGGCAAGGCGAATCGAACGGGACAGCGGGATTGACGACAACCAGGTCGCACTCGACGAAATCCGATTCCTCGTGCCCGCCGAGGTGCAGTGTTACGTCCAGCCCTTCCAGAGCGGCAAGCGATTCGGTGAGTTCTTCACTGTCAGCCTGATCGGAAACGGTTACACAAGCGCCTTGTTCGATGAGCCATTGCGTTACGCCGAGTCCGCCTCCGAATCGCCCCAGGCCCATTACGGTTACTTGCTTGTCGGAAAGGAGGTTACTCATTCGGTCCCAGCGTCAGGGTTGTTGTGGCGTTCAGGTCGAACTGCTTCGCCAGTTCGTGAACCTGCTCGGATGTAATGGCGAAGATTTGCTCGATGTGCTCGGCCAGCGGTTTATATTCTCCGCGATAGACCCAGTCGAACCCCAGCGCGGTCAGCCTGCCCATGGGAAGTTCGCCTTTGAGTGTTGCGGCGGAGGCGATCTTGTTGGCTGCTGCGGTCATCTCCAGAGTCGTCGGACCTTCTGCCATGAATTTGTCATATTCGTCTCGCGCGATTTGCAGCGCCTCGGACGCCCGTGCAGGATCGGCGCTGATAAAGGTCAGGAATATGCCGGTCCCGTCCATCGGTTCGTAAGAGCATGAAGCCTCCTCAGCAATTGCCGGTTCGATAAGCGCGTAGAACAGCCTGCTTCCGACAACGTCGCCGAGGATCGTCGCCAGTACACATGCGGCGTATCGGCGGTCGTCCTGCGCGCCGGGTCCAGCCGACATCGCACCGATATGCTGGCGGAGAAGTTTGGCGTCCACGATTGCGTCGGACCGTCCGGTTCCGGCGCTTTCGGGCGTGTCGCGAGAGACGGAATAATCCTTCCAGTGTCCGCACGCCGACGATGCCTGGGCGACGAGGGCGTCCCAGTCGAGGTTGCCCACGCCCACAAGGGTTACGTTTCCCGGGCTGTAACGCCGGTTGAAATAGTCCAGCATGTCGTCGCGTTTCAGGGTCTGGATCGATTCGGGCGTCCCAAGGACGTTGTGCGAGAGCGGGTGGTCGCCGAAATGCTCGGCCATGAGTTTCTCGAAAAGACGAAACTGCGGGCGGTCCTGGTAGAGGGCGATTTCTTCCAGGATGACCTTCTTTTCGGTCTGGAAATCATCTTCCCGCAGGGCGGGTCGCATCATATCTGCCAGCAGGTCCAGCACACGGTCTTGAAACTCCGGTAGCACAGCGCCGAAGTACACCGTGTTTTCTTCGGAGGTGAAGGCGTTGTAAGCGGCCCCCATTTCGTCGAACTCGCGGTTGATGTCGAACGGGCTTCGGCGCTCGGTGCCCTTGAACATCATGTGTTCGAGGAAGTGGCTTACGCCGGAGATCGGCAGCGCGGACGATTCGTCCCTGCTTCCGGTGCGAACGAAGAATCCCAAAGCCATAGAGGCAGCGGTGGGATTGACCTCGGCTATCATCGTCAGGCCGTTAGGAAGCGTCTGCTGCTTGAACTGCATTGGCATCTCCGGTGCGTGCTATGTCGGGCTGGGGACCTTCAGTTCTTCAGGCCCGATGGTCAGTATTGTCAGGTTTTCGGCAGGGTACGCTCGGACGTATCCCATTACGTCATCGACAGTTACAGCGTCAATCGCTGCGGAAATCTCATCCAGTCCTCGCAATCGGCCAAGGTGATACCAATCCCCTGCCAGCGCGTCGGCGCGGGCGGATGTCGATTCGCCCTGCATGATCAGGGCGCTCTTGAGTTGCGTGCGCGCGCGGGCCAGTTCATCTTCGCCCACACCGTCGGCCAGACGGCGCAACTCGCCGACAATTACGTCCAGTGTTTCCTGCGCACGCTGTGGCGTCGTACCGGCATAGACGAACATACCCGCGTAGCCTTTGACGTTTTGATACCGCGCTACCACCGCATACACCAACGCCCGCTTTTCGCGGACCTCGGTGAACAACCGAGCGCCCATCCCGCCGCATAGGATCATCTGCGTTACTCGTGCGGCGTAGTAGAGTTCGTCGTCAATCGTCGCAGCCTGATACGCCAGCGTTATCTGGACCTGGGCGGTGTCTTTGTTCAGATGCGTTGTTCCCTGTTCGGCGGGGCTGGTTTGTACCTGGGCCGCAACCGGACCGTCCCAGTCGCCGAAATGTTTTTCAACCGTCCCGGAGAGTTCTTCCCAGTCGAACTTACCGGCTACCGCCATAATGGCGCCGCTCGGCGTCAGGTGGGTCTTCAGGTGCGACCGTAATGGTTCGCTTTTCAGGTTGGCGAGGGATTCCTTCGTCCCAAGCGGGTTCCTGCCCATAGGCGACGGATAGAACTTCTCGCGGATAAGCACGTGGCAGTTGCGCATCGGTTCATCCTCCAGGCCGTCGAGCGTCTGGGCGACGAGGTCCCGACAGGACCCGAACGTCTCATCGGACAAGCGGGGGCGGCGGAGAATGTCGGCGTAGATTTCCAGGACCTTCGGAAGGTTCCTTCCCAATTGAGCGGACGAGACCAGCAGGTGCTCGCTCTGGGCGGCTTCGTGGTGCTGGCAACCGAGCGAGTCCAGCACATCGTTGATTTGTCGCGTATCGCGTTCGCCCGCCCCCCGTAGCAGCCAGAGCGCTCCGGCCGACGCGGCACCGGCGCTATCGGGCGGGTCGTGTGCTGACCCCGCCGGAAAGGCAATCGTCATCGCCGACGACGAAACTCCCGACATCCGCTGGGCTACAAGCGTCAGACCGTTATCAAACTCGCGTGTAAAAAATTCTTCTGCCACTGTGGAACCTTTCGCAATCAAACCGGACCATTGTAATACTATTAGCGACGTTTACCACTGCGAAGAACGAAACTTTATCCAAACCGGTTCGTACTTTAATCTTCAGACCTGAAAAACAAAGCCGACGGATAGATATCCGTCGGCTTTAGGTGCCCGATGTAATAAAACGCGAACTGCTCTAATTCCCAAGTAGTTTCTTGGCTTCGCCGACGAGGTAGAAACTTCCCGTTATGCAGATGATGTCTCCTCGTGTAACAGCGTTGTTGGCGATTCTGATGGCTTCGGTGAGGTTGTCCGCTACCTGCGCGTGTTTTCCCGAGCGCTCTTCATACCGTCCGGCCAGGTCGGCAGGGTCGGCGGCGCGGCGGTTGTCGCTTTTGGTGAAGATTACCTTGTCGGCGCCGCGCATCAACTGGTCCAGCATTCCGGTAATTTCCTTGTCGGTGGCGCAGCCGAAGATAACCACCATCGAGTCATAAGGGATATACTGCCCGACGGACCGCATCAGCGCTTCCATCGAAGCGCCGTTGTGCGCGCCATCGACGAGGATTCGCGGGTTTTCCCCGATCAGTTCCATCCGCCCGGGCAGGCGGACCTGCGAGAGACCCTCAATGGCGGCGATGTCGCCAATCTCCAGCCCCTGTTCCTTGAGTTGGTCCAGCAGCGCCAATGCCAATCCGCAGTTCAACGCCTGGTGCTCACCCATCAGTGGGACGGGCAGATGCTCGAACTTGCTGCGTGGCGTGGTCAGGCAGACACGGGTCTGCGGGCCTGTCTCGCGCGACGACTCGAAACGATAACTGAAGTCGATGTTCTTGCCCGTGAACAGCAGCGGCGAATTGACCCGCTTGGCTGCTTTTTTCAGAACGTCTTCAGCGGCGGGAACCTGCGGCACCGATATGGCCGGTACGCCTCGCTTGAGGATACCGGCTTTTTCGCCGGCAATAGCTTCGACCGTATCGCCGAGTTGATGTATGTGGTCGAGACTGATGCTGGTGAACCCGACCACCATCGGCTTGACGACGTTGGTGCTGTCAAGCCGACCGCCCATACCGGCCTCCAGAACGGCTATGTCCACGCCCTCGTCAACAAAATACATAAAGGCAATTGCGGTGAATATCTCGAAGAACGTCGGCGCATCATCGCTCATTTTCCCGACGTGCACAGCCACTTTGTTGATATATCGCGTCAGGGCGGCCCTGGTGATTACCTCACCGTTTATCCGTATCCGCTCACGAATATCGACAAGGTGCGGCGAGGTGTAAAGCCCGACCTTGTGCCCGCAGGCGCCAATCATCGCCGAAAGCATCGTGGCTGTGGAACCTTTGCCTTTTGTCCCGGCAATGTGGACGCTCCGCAGCTTTTTATGCGGGTCATTAAGCCGCTTGAGCAGCGCTCTCATACGAGCCAAACTGAAGGTGTCGCGGTTATAACGAACCCGCAGCATCTGCTCGTAATCAGTCTGCGCAAAGAGGTATTTCAACGCAGCCTCGTAGGTGCGAATTGGCAGTCTGGGAGCGCGCCCAGTCTTTCCAGGGTATGTTTTTGGGGAAATCGCTGTCGCCATAGTCGCCTGAATATACCACACCACAGTTATATTTGTCAAGGGTTTTAGGCCTGAAATGGAAAAATAACGAAAAATATCCTGTAAATTCAGCGTTCGGGGTCGTTCCAGCAGCATTGGCGAAAGTGCTCCAGCCGCCTGTGATCGGTCATGTCGGACATCAGCGGTGTAACCGTGATAAATCCGTCGGCCAAGGCCGTTACGTCCGTTTCGGTTTCCTGCGGCCCGTGCTCGAAATTACCGTCCAGCCGGAAGATCATCCGCCCATCGGCATCGGTTTCGCGGTGGTATGTCTCGCTGACAGCAGCAGTACTTTGTGGGGCGACCCTCACGCCCCTTGGCGACGATTGCGACAGGGCCGGGATGTTTACGTTGATAAGTTCACCCGGCGCTATCGACGTAGTCAGCAGGCCGTCGAGGACTTTCCGGCACAATTGACCCGCTCGATGAAAATCCATTTCACCGGCGCAGGCCAGGCTGAACGCCACCGATGGGATTCCGAACAGCGCCCCTTCAGCCCCGGCGGCCACTGTTCCGCTATAGAAGACGTTGACGCCGACGTTTTCTCCGGCATTGATTCCTGAAAGGACGAGGTCTGGTTTAATGTCCATTAATTCGCGGATGGCGAGTTTGACGCAATCTACGGGTCGGCCTGCGACGCTGATACCGTGAAATTCCCCGTCCACGTGGACGGGGCTGCAGACTATCGGGCCGTGAAGGGTAAGCGACCGGCCAGCGGCCGATTGCGGCGTCTCCGGCGCCACGACCGTTACCTCGCCCATATCCGCCACCGAAGCGCGTAACGCCGCGATGCCCGGCGCTAAAATACCGTCGTCATTGACCAGAAGTATCCGCATAGGGATGAAGAGTTTATAGGCCAGACCGAATTAATGTCAAATCTCTTGGCGGATTTTACGCCGGCGATGATACAATAGTTATCGAAAGGAGTTGCCAAATGAACGGGACATTGCAAAAGCGAGTTCGGTCAGCCGCTGTGGCTGGATGGTGGGCAATTCTCATTGCAGCTGCCTGGATGACGGTGGGATGGTTGGCCTTCCTGGTGATTCTGAATACCGAGCCGGGGTGGCTGCTGAGGCTTTGGGGCTACCCGGACACCGACAGCCTGCACTGGCAGCAAGTCCGTACGATTGTGCTGCAATTCTTTGCTGTCTTTAAACTGATGCTGTTCGCGTTTGTCATTGTTGTTATTTGGCTGACGCTGTGGTCGAGGCGGTTGAAGCGGGAGGGGTAGCCCTGCCTCGCAACCGTTTATCTTGACTAGGTTGACCAGTTACGACAGAATAGTGACGTTCTCCGGGGCGTGGCGCAGCTTGGCTAGCGTGCTTGACTGGGGGTCAAGAGGTCGCAGGTTCAAATCCTGTCGCCCCGATTTTTCGAGAATGCGTCCCTTGGCGACAACCGTTGCCAAGGGATTCCTTTCTGCGACAAGTTACAACACGTTCGAGAGTTACCCTCAAGCCCACCGATTGCAATCGGTGGGTGTTTCCCGCCACCGTGTGCCAACTATCCTCTCCGGTGGACTGCATTCCGGCACCGATCTGGTCACCTCTGCGTTTGCTGGTCCCCTTTCTGGTCCCTGCCACGGCGTAGTCGAAGACGAAGCCTGGCCCCTACCCCGCCGCAATCCTCGGGCGGGCAGGCTTTCTTGCCCGCCAGGCAGACTGGATATTTCACACCGGGCTCCGGCTCGACGATCTTCTGCACCTCGATAACGTGCTCCCAGCCGTCGCCAAAATCGTACTCGTAGATCAGCTTGCTCTTGACCTTGGGGCACATGTCAGCCAGCGTGATCGCGCCCTCAGCCATACGATCTGTGCTGCCTGAGTTACGCCTTAGATCCGATGGATGAACAGTCAGGCTGCCAAGCCGTTTGCCACGGTATCGGACAGCTTGCTGCCGTGGGTGGTCGAGTCGTTATTCTCCAAGACAAGTTCCACGAATCGCTTCTCCGAAAGGTTTGCCGAGAGCTGGGAGCCACGCCGCAAGAAGCGGAAATAAAGCAGACGGTCTACGACCCTCGGTGCTGTTCGAAAGGTGCAGTGGGGCCGGCGGGACGTCGAACCGTTCCAGGTCTTCGAGGTCCTTCTGGAGTAAGCGGGGAAAGTTTTCCTTCGGCCTGGCGTCCATGTTCGCATAGCCGGATACGTAGCAGTATTCGCATTGGTGCTCACAGCCGGTGTAAACGTTGATGCAGTACCGATGGCCGGAAGGAAACTCACGCTGATCGGCAAACGGGCAGTACCACTTGAGAACCCTCGGCCTGGTCGGTCCCAGGACCAGTTTGTTCGACCCGTGCGGCAGGAAGTACCACGCCAGCGCGGCCTGCTCAGCCGGTGCTCGACCATCCCAAACTGGCCCGTATTTCGGATCGACCCGCCGGGCCAAGGACAGGCCTTCTTCGATACCGGTGCCAAATAGGTTTATGCCACTGACCGCCATGCCGCAAAGCCTAACAAAATTGCGAACGGGCACGCAAGCGATACGAGGGCCGCTGAGCAAGCCAGACGGAGCATTCTTGTCTCGTCAGGCATTCTTTGAAATGATGGCCGCCAATGAGCGATGGTCAAAGGCGCTTTTTGAGGATGCGGGATAGATGGTCATACAGTTCGGAAAATCCCTTGCGATTCACCGACCCGCCCTTTTCCTCGTATCGGTCTTTCAGTGATGGCAGGACATCGCACAGATGCCGGAGTTCGTCCCGGCTGAACAGAACGTCCCGGATGCCCGCCATGATGACCTCCAGTTTATCGGCTAGGTCAGGACCGACGAGTTTCTGTAACGCCCGTACGTACGGCATCTCGTCGTCCATGAGATGTATTATTATTCGCTTCCCTGCTCCGGGGATGTTCTCTGTGCAGATCCGCCACATTTCTTCCCGCGCGTATCCCCACCCGATAGGTTCCTGCGGCATTGTGTTCAGGTCACTTTCCAGTTTTCGCAGGCTGAACGAACCGGTTTTTTGCACGCTTATCTCAATCATCGCATATGCCTTATCCAACATGTCGTTCATTGTGCCCAGGATGCTTCGGCTGGCGGTTTTAGC
This sequence comes from Planctomycetales bacterium, assembly GCA_030631125.1. The sequence goes on along the minus strand of DAOVLS010000044.1, from coordinate 1,683 downwards.
GATGAGCACATGGTGGTAGTCCGTCAGAATCTCCTCGATGCGGCCTTGCGGAACCTCCATTTCCAGAAGATGCCTGAACAACCGCTGCGTCAGGACATTGGCCAGTTGGGCGGGCGTCTCGACACCATCCAGCGGAATCAGCAGCGCGTACCGAACCCGGGCATTGACACAGATGGCGACTCGACCGTTCTCCAGCCAGTCGATTACGTTTATATACCATTCGCCGGGGCTGTTAGGGGTGAGTGCAGCCTCTGCCGTCCTCGGCTTCTCGCCAAGGCGCTTCAGCATCTTTCCCGTGCATCGCAATACCAGCATGACTACTCCGGGCGTGTATCTTCAGCGCTGTCCAAGCCGAAATGCTGCTCGAACAATTCTTCGCAGCGCCGGACTCCTTCATCTGTAAGGATGACAGACTTGGCCTTGCCTACGGGATTGGAGATGTAACCCTGCTCGTGGAGCAGGTTCATCGCCCCCCAGTCGAATCCCTTCCACGTCCGTCGGCCGCCTTCTTCATGCCGACCCAGCGCCATCAGGGCCAACGTTACGTCCGCCACTTTTTGCTTGTCATAGTTCATTGGTCCCATGCTCCATTTGCAAAGCCCCAGCCTTTTCAGGCTTTCTTCAACTCGTGAACTTTGGCGGTTCGTCCAGAATGGCCATGATTTGTCTGGCGCAATAGACCCTGCCTCGCCTGGCCTGGCCGAATTGTTCCAGGATGCCGAGAGATTCCAATCGCGCAATGGCCCGCTGGGCGGTTGTGTAGGCTACGTCGAGGCGTTGAGCGGCCTTGCCGATGGTCCAGAAGGGGTTCTCTCCAAGCAGTTCAACCAGGGCCAACGGTGTTCTGGAGGATTCACCGGCTACGACCTGCCGCCATTTGGTCAGGAGGGAGTTAATTCGCTCGGCCCGGCTGATGGCATCTTCCGACATGCGCGCCACACCGTTGAGGAAGTATTCCAGCCACGGCGTCCAGGCGGCCCGGCTCGTCACGCCACTCAGCCGTTCGTAGTAGTCAGCCCTGGAGGCTTCGAAGAAGGCGCTGAGATACAGCAGCGGCGTTGGAAGAATCTCCCGCTCGATAAGAAACAATGTAATCAGCAATCGCCCTACGCGCCCGTTGCCGTCGAGAAACGGGTGAATGGCCTCGAACTGGGAGTGCAGCAAGGCCACCTGGACCAGTGGAGGCAGTGTTCGGTCGTGGAGGAAGTCTTCCCATTGTCCCAAGCAATTCATTAGTTCGTCGACCGGCGGTGGCACATAGGAGGCGTTGGTCAAAGTGCAACCCGGCGGGCCGATCCAGTTCTGGCTGCGGCGGAATTGGCCCGGTGTGGACGAATCGCCCCGGACACCTTGCATCAGTTTCTCGTGGAGTTCACGAACCAACCGAAGCGACAACGGTAGCGACTTCAGTCGAGCCATACCGTATTCCAACGCAACAACGTAGTTGGCAACCTCGCGAAGGTCTTCGGGGCTTCTATCCACCACGGCACCGGCACTTGCGGCCAGCAGTTCACCCAGTGTTGACTGCGTACCCTCGATCCGGCTGGACAGCACGGCCTCGCGGCTGATGAATGGCCGCATGAGCAGGTGTGGGTTCGGCAGGTTTCTGCCCTCGCCTGCGAGTTGGCCGATTAACCTGTCCGCATCGGATAAGGCCCGCACCAGGCGCGGAGGTAGATCGAT
>DAOVLS010000182.1 GCA_030631125.1 Planctomycetales bacterium | reverse complement strand
TAAGCAAGTCGGGACGGGAGGAAACCGAACATCCAGTTAGGCGGGAAAAACGTTCCGCTCTGCGGGTCGGCGAACAGCGCCACACCCCCTGCCTCGGCGTCGCTCCATAGCGGCAACTGCCCCGAACGAACCTGCTCGGCCACTATCACCCGCAACGGCCAGTAATAGACTACGTCATCTTCCCCCGCAGAGGTCGGACAGGTCCAGAGGGGATACAGCATCCCCATCGGGAGGAGCAGAAAAAGAGCGGGGATGAGAAGTTTTCGGAACATTTGTTTGGCATTAGGCATTAGGCATTGGTGGCACTGGGTTTGCGAAGGTCTTTTCTGGTTAATTGCACGATTTTAAAAAAAACAGAACTATCAAGACTTCAACGTGCAACGACCCTCTTACCACCAATGCCCAATGCCTAATGCCCAATGCCTTTTTCACTTTTCCGCCCAAGCCTTCAGCGCCGTCAGTTCCTCGTCGCTCATTGCGTATCCGTGTTCTGGTGCGGGGTATGCGCCGCTTCGGCAGTCGGCGACGTAGGCCTCGAATGCCTGCTGCATCGGCGCGCGGAGATCGGTGTATTTCTTGACGAATTTCGGTACGTGCCCAGCCGTCAGACCTATCATATCGTGCGTTACGACGACGAACCCGTCACATCCCGGCCCCGCGCCGCACCCGATGACGGGCACGGAAACCCGCTTCGTGAGCATCTCCGCCGGTTCCGGCGGAACGGCTTCGAGCAGTAGTGCCGACGCCCCGGCTTCGACCATCATCTCGGCAGTTTCGATTATCTCGATGGCGCCTTCGGAGGTTTTACCTGCCACCTTGTACCCGCCGACCTGACCCGCCCGCTGAGGCGTCAGCCCGAGGTGCGGCATGACGGATATACCGGACGTCGCCATTGCGCGGACGGTATCGAGAAACCGCCTGTCGCACTCGATTTTTACGCAATCGGCGCGGGCTTCGACGACGTACCTTCCGGCGTTGGCGACGGCCATAGCCGGGGAGGTGTAGGTCAGAAACGGCATGTCCGCCACCAGGAACGCCAGCGGCGCGCCCCGACGAACCGCCGCAGTCAGCGCGACCGATATGTCCAGAGGCACATCGATGGTATCCGGCAAACCCAGCACGGGACCGGCCAGGCTGTCGCCGACCAGGATTACTTCGACCCCGGCTGACTGCTGGATAGACGCCATCGTCGCATCGTAACAGGTCAGCATCGAAAATTTCTCGCCGGCGGACTTGTGCTTGTTCAACGTCGCTATCGTGATTTTCTTTTCAAGTGCCATAGTGCGCTACATTCTACCACTGCCGCCACCACAGGCAATGAGGAATTGACCGATAATCGCAAATTGTTCAAAAAAATTGGGGCAGTCCTCTCCGGCAGGGTATAATATTCAATGTAGTGTATAATTCGTAAAATATCGTAAACACCGGATGGTTGTGTTTGCCGCGATGCGGAAGACGCATCCGTTACAAAGAGGAGATACCATGTCCGGACTAACCTTTCAGAATGACAAGGGGCGGACTTATCGGCGCCCCGCCGCGAGTCGTCATGGTTTTACGCTGGTTGAACTTCTTGTGGTGGTGGCGATCATTGCCTTGCTGGTTTCGATCCTCCTTCCGACACTGGGAAAGGCCAAGGAGCAGGCAAGGACCGTCATGTGCATGTCGAACATCAGGGGCCTGGGGTTGTCCTTTACCTTCTACACCGACGAAAACGACGACTGGTTGCCGGCCGGCGCCTCGTCCAGCATCGACGAGTACACCTGGGATTCAATCCTTCAGCCCTATTATGACGTGTATGGGTTGCTTCACTGTCCCAGCGACCGGCTGGAGCGCAGATGGGATTCCTACGGCACTCCGGAAGAAAACCGCTATCCCCGCTCTTACGCGATTAACACGACTGTCTCGTGGATGGGCCCGTCGTCGGCGGACCCGGACTTCTGGCCCGGATGGGTCCACAAGATAACAGAAGTTACGGACCCCACCGAGACTTTCCTCCTCGCCGAGCAGTGGGAATCGAAGTACTGGGGTCCCTGGCAACCGGGAATTTACAAGCAATACCTGGGCAGCGGAGCCTATGCTTACTGGGAAACCACCAATCCCGGCAGAGGACCGACTCTCGACGTACACCGCAATAACGATATGGCTAACTATCTCTTCTGCGACGGACACGTTGAGCCAGTACAGGCTGACGATAAGCAACTCGGAGCGCCTGATTACTATTACTGGCAACTCGAAAAGTAAAGCAATGCAAATTGACACTACCTTTTTCCCCATTCGTGGTATAATTATTAATGTAATGTGTGCATAATTCGCAAGATATCGTGAACATCGGCTGGCTGTGTTTGCCGCGATGCGAAAGGCGAATCGGTCACAAAAAAGGAGCATTTTATGTACGGACTAATCTTTCAGGGTGGTAAGGGGCGGACTTATCGACGCGGCGCTGCAGGTTCTCGCGGCTTCACGTTAGTCGAACTGCTCGTAGTGGTAGCCATTATTGCCTTATTGGTTTCGATCCTCCTTCCGACGCTGGGCAAGGCCAAGGAGCAGGCAAGGACCGTCATGTGCATGTCGAACATCAGGGGCCTGGGGGTATCCTTTTCCTTCTACACCACGGAAAACAACAACTGGTTACCCGCCGGCTGCGGCATCGGCGGCGATGCGCCCACATGGGACTTCATCCTTCAGCCCTATTATGATGTGTTCGGGCTGCTGCAATGTCCCAGCGATCGTCTTGTGCGCAGATGGGATTACTACGGCGTTCTGAAAGAAAACCGCCATCCCCGCTCGTATGCGATTAATCGGGATGTAACGTGGATGGGCCCGTCGGTGTGGGATCCCGACTGCTGGCCCTTTCAGGTCAGGAAGGTATCAGAAGTTACAGACCCCTCCGATACTATCCTTCTCGGCGAGATGTGGGAAGCGGCGTACTACTCGAGCGTCGGCTGGCTACCGGGCATGTACTCCGAATACTACGGCTGCGGTATCTTTTATGAAAAGGCGGAGAATCCCAACCGACAGGCGACGATGGACGTGCACCGTAATAAGGATATGGCCAATTATCTCTTCTGCGACGGCCACGTTATGCCGGTACAGGTCAACGATAAGCAACTCGTCGCGCCTGATTACTACTACTGGAAGTTTTCAAAATAAGGAGACGGGAGTTTTTTTGCTCCCGTCCCCTTTTTCGCTCCCATTATTTTTTAAGGATCGCTTCTTTGTAGGCGTCCATCGGCGCGTAGATGTCTTTGGGCGTATCGGCATTCCTCTCGCGCAGATACATCAGCACGTAATCCAGTTTGCCGCCGACCTTGCTGGTGAAGGTGAACTTCTTTTTGGCGGCTACGTCGGCGGCGGTAACATCAACTGTGCTGCCGTAGAACTTCTTGACGGCTCCATATACGATCTTTGTGCCACGAGCGCCCCTGGCTTTTTCAGCGGGGTTGGGATTGTCTATCCTCCCGATAAGCCGCCACTTTCCCGGATACGGGGGCGCGAACTTTGTGGTGTACGTCCCGCCGGCCTTGATGGGCTTTTCGACGTTTTCCCTCGTCCAGCAGTACCTGTAACGGAGCGTCGCAATGGCCGACGGCTTGGACTTGTCCATATAGACGTACTGCGCGCCGACGCTGGGACGGTCGGGAGAAACCTCCTCGCCCCAGAACGGGTCCGAGTGAAGCCCCAGGTATGTCCGGGGATTCTTTTCCGCTCCCGGCGAGAGCATCAGGAACCACATGAAGTCGTATTTGCTCGCGTAGTTGCGGTCGAAGTTGATTATTCCGATCGTCCCTTCCGGCGCGTAGATGATGTCGTCCCGCTTGTAATCAATGCGTTTCGAATCAAAGACGAACTCGGTCCCGTCTTTGTTGACATAGGCGCAAATCCGGGTCTTGCCGTGCATCCCCTGCTGGTTGACGAACTCCACCGGCAGGATATGCAGCCACGGCTTTCCGGCTTGCATCGTATAATCCGTTATCACGTGCTTTGTGCCCCTTCGCGTGCTCAGGGCGACGTGCCTTACAACCATCTCGTCCGGCGTATTCTTGAGAATCTTCGTTGATACCGTGCCCATCCCGAAGTAACGGACACTATAATCGTTGACCTTGTAAATCTCGTTGCCGGCAATCCCGCCGGTTTCGAGCCTGGCGGCGAAATCGACGCTGTCTTCCTTGTTGGTGAACAGGAACAACTGGCCGGATTCGTTCTGGATCATCGGGTCGCCACGGAACTCGTAGTCGGTTACGCCATAGGGCACCTGCGTCCACTTTTCCCTGTCCTTCATGGCGTGGCCGGTCGGGCCTTTCATCAGATACTTTTTATTGGTGTCCCATATAATCACGCCGCCGAGTTTGTCGGTGGTGAAGGACAGTTCCCTGCTTTGGGCGGAGTTTTCGGCCTTGTCGATACTGGTGACCATATAGAAATACTTTGTCTCCGGTTTCAGGCCTGTCAGGGCGACATTATGCTCCTTCGAATATTCGGCATCACCGGCGGTTTTCGTGTACTTTCCGGAAGTGGTACCAAATTTGACTTCGCTGCCGGTAAGTTTATCGGTCGCCCAGGTAATGACCGCTGAAAGGCTGGCCTTTTTTGTCGTTTTGACGTCCGATACGACCGGTGCGGTCGTATCGGGCTTCAACTTGAAACTCAGGACCGTTTCGTCGTCTTCCTCGATTTCAACGTTGCGTTTGGTTTTCCGCACATAACCTTTCTTTATTGCTGTTACGCGATAGGCGGCTACGGGCACGTCGGGCAGTGAGAAGTTGCCCTTCGCATCGGTCGTTGTCGAAAAAAGTCCGATCTGAACAGTCGCTCCGGCGATAGGTTTTTTATTTATATCACGAACCCGCCCCTCGATGGCGCCCTTCGCGGCGTCCTTCTTGTACTGGTTCAGGATTTCCATCGCCGTCAGTGCCCTGGAGTAGATTTTCGCCTCGTCGATCAGGCCGTCGAAGTGTCCGCTCCATTTTCCTTCCGCGTTCCACGCGCCGATGTGCAGGTTCGCGGCGGAAGGGTAAATCTTTTCCGGCGCGTCGCCGGTAGTGAGTTCGGCCTGTCCGTTAATGTAGAGTCTCACTTTTTGGCCGTCGGACGTTGCTGCAATGTGCACCCACTTGTTGGCGGGTATGGCCGTGGTGGAGGTAAGCGCCCCGCCGGCCGCTCCGGTGGACGAAAGCATGATAGTAGCAACATTTCTCAGGGAACTGACATCCATTTGCAAAGCACGCTCGTTAATCTTCCCGCCGTAGGACCATCTTTCGAAGATCGAGTGCCTTGCGTTAAGCGGCGTCTTTATCCACGCCATCAGCGTAATCTGCTTGCAGTTGTCGAGGCTGGCGGACTTGGGGATATCGATGTACGTGCTCGCGCCGTCGAATTTCAGGGTCGAGCCGACCCTGCCCTTGACCCAGGTTACAGTGCCGTTAATCTTACCGTTATTGCCCGTACCGGAGGAATCAGCCGCGGTCGTGCCCTTGCCCTCATCGAACTTCCAGTACCCGATGAGACCTTTCTCGCCGGCTGACGCTTC
>DAOVLS010000135.1 GCA_030631125.1 Planctomycetales bacterium | reverse complement strand
GGCAGGCAGGGGCAAATCGCCGAGCAGACCAAAAAGACAGCCGAGGACGTCAAACTCCTCGAAGAGCATATCGCCGAACTGATGCCGGACGCCGCTGCCAAGAAACTGACCCGGTCGGCGGCGAAATCTCTCCAGCAGGCATCCGCCGCCCAGGGCAAGGCCGGTCGGGCAATGTCGTCGGGCCGGCCCGGACAGTCCGTCCCGTCCCAGCAGGCCAGCGCCAAGTCGCTCGCCCAGGCCGCTGCGGCACTGGCCCAACTCGGTCGGCAGTTCGCCGCACAGGCGCGGAAAAATCCTCCTGCCCCCGCCGGTAAGGACGCCGATAAGACTCCCGGCCAGTTGGCCGAAGCATACGACGCCGCACAAACCGCCGCACAGAACCAGTCAGCCGGCGAGGCCGCTAAGGCAGCCCGACTCCTCGCCGCGCTGGCAAAACAAGCGCTCCAGCAAGCCAGGGCGATGGGAATGATGCCCGGCGCGATGGGTGCGCAAGGGATGGCAATGGCGCAGGGGACAACGCTGGACTCCGACGCCCGCATCGGAGCGGCGGGGACGGACCTGCGGACCGGCGAACTGGTCGAACTTGGTATATCCGCCGACGACTGGGCGCGCCTGCCGGGCCGATTAAAGGACCAGGTCCTCCAGGCCGCTCGCATAAGCGGACCTGAAGAATACCGAATACTCATAAAGCGATACTTCCGGGCGCTTGCTAAAAAAGCAGTGGAAAAAGATTCCAACCGGAAGGAGGAGACAAAATGAGACGTTTCAGCACAGTGCTGCTTTGCTGCTGCGTGATGGCGATAACGGCGATGCCGCCGGACAGCATCCGCGCAGACCAGGCAGCGCCCGAACTGGCAAAGTACGACAAACCCATCGAACAGGCCGTCGCAAAGGCGCTCGTCTATCTGGCAAAGCACCAGCACGCCGAAGGCTACTGGCCGAGCGGGATGGGCAAAAACACCGCCGTTACTTCATTGTCGGTAATGGCGTTCCTCGGCGCAGGATACACCCCCGGCTGCGGACCTTACGGGACCGTCATCAACAAGGGAATCGACTTCGTCATGGCAAGCCAGAGACCCAACGGGATGCTGACGGGCAATTCGTCCCATGGCCCGTGGTACAGCCACAGCATCTCGACGTTGATGCTCTCGGAAGCCTCCGGAATGCTGGACGCGAAGCGCCAGAAGAAACTTAATAAGGTCCTGTCAAAGGCGCTCAAGTTAATCCTGACGGCCCAGAAGGTCAAAAAGCACCCGACTAACCAGGGCGGGTGGCGTTATCAGGCCACCAGCAGGGACAGCGATATTTCCTGCACAGGCTGGGCGTTGATGTCGCTTCGGTCGGCAAGGGGCAACGGGGCGGCCGTTCCGAAGAAAGCCATCGACGACGCCGTCAAGTTCGTCCTCCGGTGTCGCTACAAGGGCAAAACGGCCAAGCCAAAGGGCGGCGTGGGGTTCTGCTACAAGCCCGGCGGCAGCCCCGGACTGGCGCGGACGGCGACGGCCGTGCTGTGCCTGGAACTGTGCGGAAAGCACCACAGCGCCGAATCACTGGCCGGCGGAGACTGGATACTGGCGCACCCGTCAAAGAGTTACGGAGCAAGTTTTTTTTATTACGGGCTGTATTATTCAGCCCAGGCGATGTTCCAGTTGGGCGGAAAGCACTGGCGGCAATACGCGCCGCAGATGTACGCGATGATGCTCAAGTATCAGCGGAAAGACGGCTCCTGGCCTCAAGGCTCGTCAAACGAAGCCAAGGCCGGTACCTGCTACTCCACAGCAATGGGCGTCCTTGCCATCTCCGTCAGTTACCGACAACTGCCGATTTATCAACGATGATCGGCAGGATGGGACGCCGCGAACCGGAGTCCCATCTTAAATGCTATTTTTGCTGTTTTTTTTCGGGACAAGCATGTTAGTCTCCCGGCATGCTGAGAGTTGCGGTTGACTTGCCGAAAGGGGCTGGAAGAAAAGATGCAGAAAAAGTACCCGATCCTTTTTTCCGGCCGACCAGGAAAGGATGGAACAAAGTCGAATGTATCCTTTAACCTTCAGGAGAGACACATGCGAGTTATTTGCTTTGGGCTGATTGCAATGTTGGCGGCTGGGGCGAGTTGTGCCCCGGGTGCGGAGAAGGACACGCGCATGCCTTTCATGCCTTTGGAGATTTTCGTTGCCGGTCGCGGCAAGGACACAAATGCAGGGACACCGGACAAGCCCTTCGCCACGCTGGAGCGTGCCCGACAGGAGGTTCGCCGGCTTCGCAAGGACCCATCCTTCAGCAAGAGCGGCATTACGGTCTGGATTTTCGGCGGGCGATACGAGCGGACCGAGACGTTCCGCCTTGGTCCCGAAGACTCAGGCAGCAAGAACGCGCCCGTTGTGTGGCGAGCGTGCGATGGGCAGGAAGTGCGTCTTTCCGGCGGGCGGCGCCTGCCGTCCTCTGCCTTCCGACCTGTAACCGACCAGGCGATACTCCGACGACTCCCCCAGATCGCTCGTGGCAAGGTACTGATGATCGATCTGAAGGCACTGGGCATTTCCGATTTCGGGACGTTACGACCGCGAGGCTTCGGCCATTCCTTCACGACCTCCGCGCTGGAGTTGTTCGTGGACGACAAGCCGATGACGTTGGCCCGCTGGCCCAACGAGGGGTTCACCCTGACCGGCAAGGTGATTGACACTGGAGCAAAGGTTGTCCAACCCGGATCAGTCCGCCCCAAAGAGGACCTTGGCAAATTGAGACCTTGCTTCGTTTTCCCCAACGACCGCATTAAGCGTTGGGCCAAGGCCGAGGACCTCTGGGTGTACGGCTATTGGCGCTGGGATTGGGCCGACGAATCGCTTCCGGTCGAGACCGTCGATGCCGAAAAGGGACAGATCAAACTGGGGCAGGCGCACCATTACAGCCTGAAGGAGGGCAAGCGTTTCTACGTTTTCAACCTGCTGGAGGAACTTGACAGTCCCGGCGAATGGTGGCTCGATCGGAAGTCGGGAATCCTGTACCTCTGGCCGCCCAGGCCGCTGAAGGACGCCCGTGTCGTCGTTTCCCTGTTGGACGGGCCAATCGTCGAGATGAAGGACTGCTCTAACGTCGTGCTCCGTGGCCTGACCATCGAGGCTGGCCGCGGCGTGGGCGTGCGAATCGAAGGCGGCGCCGACAATCTGGTCGCCGGCTGCACGCTGCGAAACCTCGGCACATGGGCCGTCCAGATCGGCAGGCGGTTAGCCGGACACGCGGTCCAGCGAACCCATGGCGGCAGGCGCAACGGCGTCCGGTCCTGTGAAATCACACTGACCGGAGAGGGCGGCATCTACCTCGCCGGCGGCGAACGCAAAACCCTCACGCCCGGAAACAACTTCGCCATCAATAACCACATCCACAACTGGAGCCGAATCGCTCGGACCTATCAGGCGGCCGTCAATATTATCGGCGTAGGCAACCGCGTGGCACACAACCACATCCACAACGCGCCCCACACGGCAGTGTTCTTCTGGGGCAATGACCACGTCGTCGAGTACAACGACGTTCATGATGTCTGCCGGGAGACCTCCGACGCAGGGGCGTTCTACATCGGAAGGGACTGGTCCATGCGAGGCAACGTGCTGCGGTACAATTACATCCACCAGGTGGGTCGGTACACCGGCGTCGCGGGCGGATTCCATGGGACCATGGCGATCTACCTCGACGACTGGGCCAGCGGTACGCTGATCGAGGGCAACCTCATCGTCGGCGCGTACTACGGAATCATGGTCGGCAGCGGGCGCGACAATGTGCTGAAGAACAACATCTTCGCCAAGTGCAGCAAGGGCGCCATATCCTTTGACGCCCGCGGGCTGGGCTGGGCCGGGAATTACTTTAACGGAAAGACAAATACCCTCTTCGACCGCCTCAAGGCCGTCGCCCACGACCACCCGCCATACAGCACGCGATATCCCAAACTGGCGAACATCCTCAAGGATGAGCCGGTCCTTCCCAAGGGCAACCGCTTCATTCACAACGTGTGCGTGGGCGGGCGATGGATCGTTTACCACAACGGCATGACCGACGCGGTCATCGTTCAGGAGGGGAACCTGACGTCCGGCGACGTCGGACTGGTGGCTCCGGACAAAGGCGACTTCCGCCTGCGCCCGGGCGGTCCGGCGGTCAAGGCCGGCGTCAAGCCGCTCCCGCTCGATAAAATCGGACAGCAACCGGACGAGTACCTCCGCCAGCCAGCCAAGCCTTGAAGCCGGTCTCCACACTGTCCCCTTATTACGCGCTTTGTGCGATGGGTCGGCGAGACCTGGCGGCGGTTTTGCCTGGCAGGGAGATGGTGAATACGGTTCCCTTTCCTACCTGGCTTCGGACGGTCAGTCGGCCTTTCATTGACTTGACGATCTGCCGGCAGACGGCCAGGCCCAGGCCCGTGCCGCTGCCGCTGTGGGTGGTGAAGAACGGCTCGAAGATGCGCTTCCTTATTTCCGGTGCGATTCCGACGCCGGTGTCGGCCACTCGCAAAATGACCGATCCGTTGATCCGGTCGGCGGTGATGGAGATACTCTGCCCCCGACCCTTGTCCATGACGGCGACGCGGGCGTTCAGCAGGAGGTTCAGCAAGACTTGTTTCAGTTCGGCCGGTCGTGTGGCAATTGTCAGGCGCGCGGGGACTTTCGTGAGCAGGCGAATTCCGTCCTTGCTGAAATCCCTTCCCATTGCCGTGAGCGTCTCGTCCAGCAGTTCGGCCAGCGAGACCTTCTGCGGCGTTTGGGCTTCGGTCCCCGCCAGGTCAAGCAGCGACCGGCAGATTGCCGCCGCTCTGGCCGAGCCTTCCATGGCATGGCGGATTGCCTTGTCCCGCATCTTCTCGTCGCCGCCGGCAGCCAGGCGGGCGTAATTGTACATCGGCGTCAGTATGTTGTTGAACTCGTGCGCCACCATTGCGGCCATGGTCCCCACCGTCGCCAGACGCTGGGCGCAGGTGAGTTGTTCACGGAGAGAGCGGACCTCTGCGACCAGTTGGGCCGGTGCTTCCCGGCGACTGCTCTTGCGATGAGTCGATAAGACACTCACAAATCCTGTCCTTTCATTGGTTTCTCGTCGTCGTACGGTTCGACGCGGCTCACCGAAATCCGACGACGGCTAAACGAACTGATTGGTACAGAACTTCACCCGACCATATGAAATTATCGGACGGGCGGGCGGGAAAACTTGATACTGCTTTGGGCGGTTATTACCATTTGGGTTATGACAATTGCAGCCCACGGTATCGATATGGTCGATTGCGAGCGCCTCGGCGAGATGATCGACCGCTACGAGGACAGGTTTCTGGATCGCGTTTTCACGCCGGCGGAACTGGAGTACTGCCAGGGTCGCAAGCGCCGGATCGAACACCTCGCCGGACGGTTCGCCGCAAAAGAGGCCGTTATGAAAGTGCTCGGAACAGGTCTGCGGAGGGGAGTCAACTGGCTCGACATTGAGATTACCAACGAGCCGTCGGGGCGACCTAAAGTTACGCTCACAGGGCGATGCCGAGAAATAGCCGACGAAAAAAACCTCACCGAGATCATCATCTCGATAAGCCACATCACCACGCACGCGATCGCCTCGGCCGTAGCGTCGGTTACTTAGAAACCATAACAAAATAAACCACAGAGATCGCAGAAAACGCAGAGGAGTTAAAAACAGCCGAAACAAACAACAATTTTTTCTCTGCGGTCTCTGCGTGCTCTGCGGTGAAGTTCTTTTTGTTATATGCTCTTAGTGTTTTGCGAGTTACCGGCTTTTCCGAAGATCATCCTTCCGGCGGAGGTTTGCAGGGCCGAGGTAACCACAACTGTCAGGTCCTCGCCGACGTGGCTTCGGGCCTGCTCGACGACGACCATTGTTCCGTCGTCGAGGTATCCGATACCCTGACCGGACTCTTCGCCGGGCTTGACGATCTTGACCGTTACTGTCTCTCCCGGCAGGACGACGGGTTTGAGCGCGTTGGCAAGGTCGTTAATGTTGATCACCTCCACGCCGCGGAGTTGGGCGACCTTGTTGAGGTTGTAATCGTTTGTAACGATTCGGGCGTCGAGGTGCTCGGCCAGGGCGACCAGTTTATGGTCCACCTCGGAGACCTCCTCAACGGCCGGTATCCGCGCGTCGGTCAGGCGGATGTCGATCTTGTCGTTGTTCCGGAGCCGATTGAGCATATCAAGCCCGCGGCGCCCCCGGCTTCGCCGGAGTTTGTCCGACGAGTCGGCGATGTTCTGGGTCTCCTCAACGACGAAACGGGGGACAACCAGAGTCCCCTCCAGGATTCGTGTCTCGGCGACGTCGGCTATTCGTCCGTCGATGATGGCCGAAGTGTCCAGCACCAGCGAATGCGATCCCTTGCTCTGCCTGGAAAACTCCACGTAGGGAATGATAAACCTGAAATCGTCCTTCGTCTGCATCACGAAGGAGACGCAGAAGTAGATTGTACAGGCCCCCACGAGCAGTTTGATCATGCTCACCAGCGCGATCTTCGCGCCGACGGGCGCGAAAACCGACGCACCCAAATCCACT
>DAOVLS010000257.1 GCA_030631125.1 Planctomycetales bacterium | reverse complement strand
GGTGATAGCCAGCGTCGTTTGAGGCTTTCTGCCTTTGAAGGCCTTGCGAATTCTGACGTACCCTGCCCGTTCAAGTGCAGCCAGATGCGTCGAGAGGTTCCCGTCGGTCAGGCCAAGTTCGGCCTTGATCTCGTTGAACCCCAACGACTCGACACCCGCCAGCGTCGCCATGATCGCCAGACGAGTCCGCTGGTGTATCACCTCGTCAATCAGATTTTTTTTACACTTCGCCACAACTTTCCATCTCAAGCCGCGAACACCGCGAACCAAAAAGTCTTAAAAAATTCGTGCAATTCGTGGACTTATTTCATCCGTGCAATCTGTGTAATCCGTGGACTCACCCACCGTGTCGGACCCAGACGATGACGCCGTAGATAATGTGGAACCCGCCGAAGGTGATGCCCATCGCCCAGTAGGGATACCATTGACCGAATGCAGCCGTTACCAGCCCGGCTGCGATGAAGGCCGCGCCCAGAAACCGCACTTCGATCGGGCTGAACGCGCCGAGTTGCCACAGCGTAACGCCGTAAAAAAGCATCCAGACAGCCGGGATGAGATAACCCTGGCAAACGCTGTCCAGGCCGCCGGTGTGCAGGTAGCGGCAGGCGATCGCGAAGGTCAATCCTATCGCAGCGACGAACGGCGGCAGAATGGTCAGGAGTATCCGCCGCTTGACCGGCGACCAGAAAGGCATGTCGCGTTTGCGTTCGCGGAGACGGGTGAGGATCAGCGTTGCGGCCAGGGCCGTTACGAACACGCCGCCCCAAACGAATATATTTGCGACCAGCGCGCGGTCCGGGGCCAGGTTCAACCAGAAGTACAAATCCAACGCCAGTCCCGCCAGTGCGGCACAACCCGCCAGGATGCCGGATAATCCGCTCATGGTCGAATAGCGGATGGGACGCTCCATTAATTGGCGAATAACTGTCAGTTCCTCGGCCGCTTTGTCCGTGTCCATTTTGTCTCTCCTGCCGGCAGAAGGCATTTCACTTTGCTCTACAAAGTACTTTGCCATAATAAAGGTGAAAGTTCAAGGAAAATATTTAAATTTTTTTACCGGTCCCGGCCCTTGGCGCAAGGCCGAAAAAAAAGATACTTTCCAGTGAAACAGACACACTAAAAAGGAAAGGTCGGATTATGAACAGACCCGCAGCAATCCGTCAGGCGGTGGTCCTTGCCGCAGGGCCAGGCAGGAGGCTGGAGCCGTTCAGCCTCACTCGCCCCAAGTGCGCCCTGCCCCTTGCGAATCGGCCTATGGTCCGGCTGGCGGTCGAGTCGCTCGTCGAGGCGGGGACAGAAGAGATACTCATCGTCGTCGGCGATAAGGCCGAATCGCTCAAAGAGGCCCTCGGCAACACTCCGGAGGGCGTGAAGATTACATATCTTCACCAGGTCGAGCCGGCAGGCCCAATCCACGCTGTCCTCGAAGCCCGCAGCAACCTGTCCGAGCAGTTTATCGTCCTCTGCGCCGATTGTTTCATCCCGCCGGAGATGATAACAGCCACGGTTGAAATGCTGGGCGAAACGGACTGCACCTGTGCAGTCGCTGCGGGCGTCTGCGACCTGCCGCTCTATCACTATCAGGCCGAATGCGACAATACCGGTCGGCTGACCCAACTGAAGCAGGTGCAAATCGAAAGGCAGCGGACCGAATCGAACATCCTCACCGGTCTGGCCGCCGCACGCAAAGACGTCCTCGAGCACATGGACGAATTCATCGCCGCCGGACAGGAATACGACTGGGAAGCATTCTTCGGATACCTCTCCGGAAAAGCGGATGTCAGAATAACCAACAGCGACCTGAAATTCGCCCACGTGGACTATCTCTGGGAACTTTGGGAAGGCGACCACCCCGTCATAAGGGACTACCTGTTCGAGAAGACCGCCTCGTATATCTCTCCGACGGCCAAAATCGCCGACGGCGTTACAATCGAAGGCCACCACGTCATTGAAGACGACGTTGTCATCGAATCAGGGGTCTTCATCAAGGACAGTTGGATCGGCAGGGGTACGAAGGTCTTAGGCAATTCCCACATCGGCCGGTGCATCATCGGCCCCGATTGCAAGATCGGCCCATTGGCTACCGTCGAGGCCTCGACGTTTCCGGCGGATTCGTCTGCCGGGGCGTTTGTGAACTGCTGGGGCGTAACGGCTCTGGGGCGAGTCGGCTTCGGGCATCCGTGCCATGTCTCCGGCGTCTGGGACGCCGGAACCGGGGCGACCGCCTGCTGCAGCACGTCGGAAAGGCGCGGCCTGACCGAAAGGATCGTCGGGGCCGACGGGAAGGTTACGTACCGCTCCGATGTCATAAAGGTCCGCACCTGCGGCGAGTTGATGAGTTCCGGGCTGGACTCGGTCAGTTGCTTTGTGGGAAAGGGCGTTGCGCTGACGATCGGCGTGAAGATCATGCCGGGCAAGATAATAGGCCCGGGAAGTTTCATAGGACCGAACGTGGTGATCGGCCACGACGTCCCGACCGATACGTATATGGTCTTGAAGCAGGATATCGAGTCCCGAGCCGCAGACTTCATAAAAAAGGAATAACACGATGGAATGTAAGAAAGAGCAAAATCTTAAGCGATGCAACTGTACCTATCCCTGCGGGAAGAAAGGCGTATGCTGCGACTGCATCGCCTCGCACCTTGCGGCGCAAGAACTTCCGGCCTGTTGCTTCCCAAACGAGGTCGAAAAGACCTATGACCGGTCATTCAAAGCCTTCGCAAAGGCATGGGGGCTTTGATTATTGCGGATTGCGAATTAATTTCGAGCATCTATTGACAAAATCGTAATCTGTGGTACGATAATGAGATAACGCTCGAATTTCCTGAAACCCTTGAATCGGGCGCGCTTTTTTCAGGCGTTATTTATCTTTAAAACAAGGGCGCGTGTTCGGTAATTGGGAAGGCTTGCGACATTCAGGAAAGGAGCAGCGATGAAGACACATCAGGCTTTACTGGTTGTGGTATTGGCAGTGGCGTTTGTGCCCGCAATGGTTTCGGGGGCTGAGATAGTCTCTCAAGCCGCTGGTACAGGCACGGTCGGAGGACTGACCGAAGGATCGCCGGGGGTGCCGGTTTCGCTCGATTTCACGATTGATCCTCGGGTCAACCCGCCGGCCCAACTCGTGCAAATCACGCTTAGTTTCTCCACATCAGGACTTCTCTTCGACGAGTTGAAAATCCAACTCGACGCCGGGCCGGACATCTACAGTTTTGGTTCACCCGACGGGCGGTATGTTAACCACGTGCTCTACGACCCCACTTGGGGTTCCGGTTCGGGAACGATACCGGCTTCCGAATTGGACCAGTTATGGAAAGACGAACTGGTTGACGGCGTTCTGAATTGCCACGTCTGGGTGGAGGGTGTTACCTTCGGCGTTCCCGACAGTTTTTCTATGGGGGCCGGCGGTTCTTTCCTGGTACCCGAACCGGCCACGCTGGGCCTGTTAGGCATCGGCGGCCTGATGCTGCTCAAACGCAGACGAAGAGGATAAGGATTGCACCTGCCTGCCGACAAGAAACATAGGAAACACGGGGCGCAATCTATATTTTAAAAGGCGGATGAGCGAATGGAGTTTAAGCCGAATGTCGAGCAAGCGGTCCGGCGGTATCGGGACTTGTGGCTTTTCAAGGAACTCGACCGTCCGATTGTAATGGCCTCGGCGCCGGAAGCGCCCATCGGTACCGGCGCTCATGACTGCATCTTCTGGCAGGACCCCGACGCATTCGTCGAGCATCACCTGAAGGGCCTCGATAATCGCCGGTTAATCCCTGATGACTGTATCCCGATGCTGCGTCCCCCGTTCAGCCATGCGGCGCTTCCGGCGGCGCTGGGCGCTGAGGTCGAACTGCTCAATGAAAAACTCTGGGTGCGCCCGCTGCTTTCGGCCATCGAGGAGTACGAGGACCTCCGCCTTCCGCCGCACAATGATTGGCTTGAGCACATGGAGCAATACTATCGTCGGGTGGTGGAACTGGCGGCGGGGCGATTCGCCGTCGGCATGACCGAGATGCCAGGCCCGGCGGACCTGATGGGTGCGCTGCTGGGCTTCGAGGCGATCCTCCTGGCAATGTACGACGCACCCGATGCGGTCGAGGGATTCGCCAAACATTCAGCCGCCCTGGCGGTTGAGTTCACCGAGCGGGTCCGCGATTTTATGGACGGGCAGGAAAATTACGGCGGTTGTTGGCTTACCAACGCCTGGGCCCCGCCGAAGACCATATACTTCTGCGAGCACACGAGCGTCAATTATTCACCTGAGCACTACGAGCGGTTTCTCGCCCCGGCCAACCGGATACTCCTGGAACAGAACGATTATGCGCTGACCTACGTCTATTACTCCGCCGGTGTGCATCTTGCATCACACTACTTCAACAGGCATCGCCCCACGTGGGTGAGGAGTTGCGATGGAGACCCGCCGCCGGACCTCGTCGCCGCACACCGCCGGCGCGCCATCGTAACGATCCGCACCACCGCGTCGGATTTCCGGGCTGTCCACGGGCAATTCGGGAACGTCGGCGTCTGCTACGTTGTCGAGTGCGGATCGATGGAAGAAGCGGCGGAACTGTGCTCATCGATTTGACTGCCGGAAT
>DAOVLS010000011.1 GCA_030631125.1 Planctomycetales bacterium | reverse complement strand
CATCTCGTATGATGCGGTGGTTTGGCCCGTATCGCTCTTCGTAGATTTTTTTGGAGGCATGGTTCAGAACTTCGTCGCTGATAATGAATTTGGTAACGAATTGCTTCTGTTTCTCAATTTCCTCGCGGGCGGCCTCGCGGGTTACATTTCCTGGCATCTTCGGCGGCGCGACCGCCAAGTAGGCGGTGGCTCCATAAACCGCCCCCGGCTGCGCGGCGGGTTGTGCTCGTTTGGCTATTTCTTTCAAGGCCCAGGCGGACCAGTGTGTAACGGCTGGATGTCGGCTGGCTGACAGGTCCTTCACCAGCGGCAGCCATTCCGGCCCGGCGAGGCATCCTATCGCCTGGAAGCAGCAGCAGCGAACATTGGGCTTATCGCCCGCCTCCACGAGCATCTTCACGAACAACGGGAGCAAGGGGACCAGTTCCCTCGGCGTCTTCCTGTCGGGATGGTACGCATCATAAATCCATTCGGTCAGGCTCAACCACGGTTGCAGATTGGCCAGCCTGATGGACTGCGGCGCCTCCCTACCCAGGCTGCTCTTTTTCATCGCGGCCACCACGATGGACAGGGCTGACTTATCGCGAAGGGCCGAGATGGCCTTGATCGCGCGGGCACGCTGCAAAGGATCATCTGACTCGGCCATTTTCACAAGTTCCGGGTGCCTGGCGGCAAAGGCCCCCGGCTCAAGTGATTTCAGATACTTCTCCATCCTGCCCAAATCCGCATCCAGTTTTTTCTTCAGATTCGGATATTTGCGCCAGATTTCCGGGTGAGGCATGTCTGCCTTACCAACCGGCTGGGTTGTGACCTCAGGTTGCACGACATCCGCAACTTTAAGCCCCTGATTATCCGTCGTGAGGCAATAGACCTTGCTTCCCACAAGGTATGCATCATGGAAATCCTCAACGAGTATGCGCGACTTGCCCTTGCCGTCTATCTGCACAAGCCTGCAAATGTTGGACCGTGTGGTTGGGTTCGTGCTCGATAGATACCTGGGATTCGTAGTTCGTACGAGCACATCACCGTTGTCCAGAATGCCGACCAGGCAGCCGTCGGGGTCGTCAATCGTGCGGTCGTTGCCGCGGTCGCGGTCGATGCAATAGACGTGAATCTTCCACCAGTTCGGTTTGTCTGCGTCGAGTTCCATGACCGCCACGTACTTGCCGCCGGGGCTGATTTTCGGCAGGATCGTACGTCGTACAGGGCGAAGGTTGCGAAGAATCTTTCCTTCCGCGTTGATCACCAGCCTGGCCCGGGAGCCCTTGCCCTTCGCAAGGAGAGGAGGCTTGGTTGGGTCGTCCTTGTCGGCTGAGACGATCAAGACCTTGCCCGCATCGTCGATGCCCTCAATGAGCGCGTGAATGTTCAGCACCTTCTCCCACTTCCCGTCGGCGGAATACACCTCGGCCGGCAGGACTACGCCATCGGCGAGCTTGACCACGATCACCTTGTCGCCCATCCAGTAGGCCAACCCGGGATTAGGGTCGAGGATACTCTGCATCCTGCCGCTTTCCATGTCGCGCACGTAGTAGGTCGTTCCGCGGGAACCGCCAGAAACGGAGAAGAGTAACTTCCGGCCGTCCGGAGAGAATCCGGTGATATGGATAAGAACATCGTCAGCCACGTCCCCCTTTTCAACCTTGAGTTCCGTGGTCTCGTTCTTTTTGGCATCAAACAGCAGAGTCTTCGGCTTCGGCTTCGGGAATGGCTGCGGCTGCTGCCAGAGGCGATGGCCCTTGGCGAACAGCGTGGAATCATTGAGGTATCGTCCTGCACCCGGCTCTTTCCCTCCCTCCAGTATCGGGTCCCCCGGCTTCGCGTTCGGCACATCCTCTTTCCGAGGAACCCCGAAGACGGCAAGATACCGGCCGTCCTTGCTTCCGATTACCCACACGATGGTGAAGCCATCCGGCAGTTCGATCTGCGGACATTTCGCGGACGAGCCGGCAGAGGTTGCCGGCTGCGCGACCGGTTGGGAACTCGCGAGGTTTGTGGGGGAATCACATCCCCACAGCATCAGGCCCGCCAGTGCGATTATGACTGTTTTCATAGAGCAACCTCTCCGGAATATAACCATTCTATTCTATCAGACGTCGGAACACGCTGAAAGTTTCAGCAATCTCTGAAAGTTGCAATGGCTGGGCCTGGGGTTCCGTGGGAAGGCGCTACTGTAATCGTGCTTTCAGCGCGGCGGTCAGTAGTTGCAGGTTTTCGGCCAGGCTGTCCGGGTGGTCCTTTGTGTAAACGCCGACGCAGACGGCGTCCTGCGGGCGTAGGTGTCGGGCGACGAAATCGAACGCCTCTTTGGGGTCGTTCCTGCCGGCTGCCAGTACTTTGTAGTGAATGGCGGGCCTGCTGAGGCTGGCGATAAGGCCGGTCATTGCCCGGCGGTTCTCATCGAGGAACTGCTCATCCGTACCGGAGACGTGCTCTGCCTGCTCGTCGCGGGGGATGGGGTTGTAGTAGGAACACATATAGTAATCGACGTCGAGATTTTCCTCGGCCCAGGTGAAGACGTCGGTGGCGTGTCCGGCGATTCCGGCGGCCAGGCCTGCCTGTCGGATCTTTGCGATGAGGGCGGGTAGTTCGTCCAGTTGGTTGTTGGCGATAAGGAAATCCATCGTCCCGCCGTGGATGTGGCATGCCTTTGCGCCGGCGGAGATTGCGTTGTCGATGCCGTGTTCGACGGTGCCCAGTTCCGGGCAGGTCTGGGCCATCCAGGTGATATTGCCGCCTTCGTCCCAATACTCCATCAGGTATCGCATCACGTGGTGGTCGGCCCGGCCCATGTGGGCGTTGATGCCGAGTTGCTCTGCCTGGCGGAGGGTCTGCTTGATGCGGCTGACGGTGTAGAAATGCCTCATTTCCGCGTCGCGGCCGTTGCCCTGGTGGGAGAACCCGCTGAACGGGTTGCCGCCGATTATCAGCCTGCTTACCGAAAGGTCGCCGATTTTTACTGTACCGATAGACATGTGTTCTCAGTGATTAAAATGTCTGGTTCCTGTGAAGATCATTGCCAGGTTCAGTTCGTCTGCGCGGGCGATGACGTCGGAATCTTTCTTGGCTCCGCCCGGTTCGATGACGGCCGCGATCCTGCCTCGAGTATGCGGACCAGTTTACCGACTTCCTGGACAGTGAAATTACCCGTAATGACAGCTCTATCATGGACTGTGTCGCGGATAACCGGCGCTGAGTACACCTCGTTGTTTAACAGGATAGCTATGGAATGATCCTTGTGAGCACCGGTCAGCGAGGCCATAAGTTTGGCCCCGCGTTTGTCCAACTCGATACCCACCGCCGGTTTTCCGAACACGTCGCGCGTAGGGTAGGCCGACGAGACCGACCATGACGGGCTGCGGGGATCGTTCAGCATCGTGTAGCCGGGTTGGTTATACAGCAGTATGTATTTTTTGTCGCCGCGTTCGCCGATGACCAGGTTCGTCGAGAGCATTTCGCCCTTACCATGAAGCGGGAACCACAGGTACTTCTCGTCTTGGCTCGGCATGGTAGTTGGGGCTTGCTCGGCCAACCTGTTAAGATACGTTTCGTATTGCTGTTTGGTCAGCGACAGCATTTTTTCGTCGGCCGCTCCCGGCAGCGGCAGCGTCGGTGCGATGCGGAACTCCAGAACGCCCGCGCCCCTGCGAGACTTATCCGACAAATTGCCGCGAATCACTACAATAAGGACAACAACAGCGACAACAGCGCCGATGATGACAGCAGCCATAATGGCGACAAGTGCCTTGTGGGATTTCATCTCTCTGTATTCCCCTTTCAGCGTGATTTATCCAGTGCCGTTAGTGATTAAAATGTCTGGTTCCCGTGAAGATCATTGCAAGGTTCAGTTCGTCTGCGCGGGCGATTACGTCGGAGTCTTTCTTGGCTCCGCCCGGTTCGATGACGGCGGTCGCTCCGGCTTCGACTGCCCAGTCCAGGCTGTCGGGGAACGGGAAGAACGCATCGGAAGCAAGCGCGCAGCCGGCGGTATCAACGGCATCACCCCCGCCGTAGGCCTTGGCGATCTGTCCAGCCAGGCGGGCTGAGTTGACCCGGCTCATCTGTCCTGCGCCTGCTCCGAGGAGGGCCTTGTCCTTGGCGAGGACTATCGCGTTGGACTTGGTGTTCTTGCAGACCAGCCATCCGAAACGCATGTCGGCCATCTCTGCCTCGGTCGGCTGGCGTTTGGTAACGACTTTCCATTGGTCCTCGTTGAGGCCCAGGGCGTCGCGGTCCTGCACCAGAAGCCCGCCGACGACGTACTTGAGATATTTTTCGTTGTTCCGCTTCGCCTCGAACGGGCCGATCTCCAGCAATCGGACGTCGCCGCCCCAGCCCTTGCGGGCCTTGATAATCTCCAACGCTTCAGGCTCGAACGACGGCGCGAGGATGATCTCTGCGAAGAACCCCCCTGCCCCGGCGTCTTTCCCCCATCGCTGGTAGGTTTCGGTGATTGCCGAGGCCAAATCCGCCGTTACCGGGCGATTGACTGCGATAATCCCGCCCATTGCCGCGTTGACGTCGCCGAAGTAGGCCTTGCGGTATGCTTCGACGAGGTCGTTATCGACGGCGCATCCTGCGGGGTTGGCGTGCTTGATAATGGCGACAGCAGGCTCGTCGAATTCCTTTACCAGTTCCAGCGCGCCGTTGGCGTCGAAGTAGTTATTGTACGAGATTGGTTTTCCGCCCAGGAGTTTCGCCCTTCCGATGCAGGGTTCTGCCCCGGCTTGACCGCTGATGTAGAAAGCGCCCTGCTGGTGCGGGTTTTCGCCGTAGCGCAGTTCGCCTTCGGATTTTTCGTAGCTGAGCGTCAGGCGTTCCGGCATGGAGACGCCCTGCTGTCGGGCGAGGTAGGTGTTGATGGCTGTGTCGTAGTGGGCGGTCAGGCAGAAGGCTGTGTGTGCGAGTTCGCAGCGGAGTTCCTGCGTAACGGCTCCGTCGTTTGCCTTCATCTCGGCGAGGACTTTTCCGTATTGGTCAGCCCCGGTTACGACGGTAACGAATTTGTGGTTCTTCGCTGCGGCGCGGACCATCGTAGGCCCGCCGATGTCGATCATCTCGATCGCTTCGGCCAGCGTGCATCCTTCCTTGGCGATGGCCTGCTCGAACGGGTAAAGCCCCACGCAGACCAGGTCCAGCGGCTCGATACCGTATTTTTCGATGTCGGCCTGGTGTTCCGGGTCGTCGCGGAGCGCGAGGATCGCGCCGTGTACCTTCGGATGCAGCGTAACGACACGGTGGCCAAGCATTTCGGGGAATCCGGTCCATTCCTGGACCTGGCGAACCTGGACACCGGCGGCTTCGATTACCTTGGCCGTCCCGCCGGAGGAAATTATCTCCACGCCCATATCCGCCAGGGCCTTTGCGAAATTGGCTACGCCTGCCTTGTCGAAGACACTGATTAATGCTCGCTGGATTTTAGTTTTCACGGGTGATGCTCTCCTTTCGGATATCTGATTACCCACAGCGCGAAACGGCAAGCCGAACGGCTTGCCGTTTCGCGCTGTGGGCGCTTTTTACTATTGCACGGATTCGCCAATTCGCATTTTCAGTCTTTCAGTATTTCCGGCGTCAGGTGCTTGACCGATTCGGGGGTTATGCAGACGAATTTCCCGTCGGTCGTAGCGGCATAGACGACCGGTTTGGTCGCATTGGCGACGAACAGGTCCAGTCCTGTCATCGGGAAGGATTTTTCGACCTTTCCCAGTAGTTCATGTACGAGCAGCAGTTGGCGGTCGTCTGTCAGGACCATTGCGTAAGGTTTTTTGTCGATTTTAGCGAGAGCCAGTACGGTCCGCCCGTCCGCCAGGTCCCATCGTTTCCGCCCGTTGGCGAGGTCGAGGGCGTAGAGGCTGTCGCGCCAGGCGTACTGGAAGACCGTCTGATGTCCGACCTGCACCGGATCGCGGAGCGGACCCTCGGTAACGAATCTCCACAGTTCAGAACCGGTGAGGTTGTCGTAGGTGTAGAGTCGGTAATCCTGGCTGGGTACGAAGCAGCCTCGCTCGTCCACCGAGAAGTCCGCCGAGATGGCGGCGTCGGTCAGTTGCGTCCACACGTGGCGGTCTTTCTCCTTGCCGGGATTGATTGCGTAGAACTTTCCGTCCTGGCTGGCGATGAAGAGCCTGCCGCCGAAGATTATGGGTCTGGCCGTAACCATGTCTCCAGTCGCCATTTCCCATTTGGTCAGACCTTCAGAGAGCCTGACGGCGTAGTACCGTCCCTTCACCGATGCGACGTAGAAGTGTGTTCCGTCGCTGCTTCCGGGCGTGTTGGCAGTAAATTTGAAATTGAGTTTCCGCACCAGTTTTCCGTTGTCGCGATTAATCAGAAGGGCGTAACTGACCGTGTTGACGATCACGGCGTTGAACGGTTTGATGCGATTCTTCGGGTTTGGGGCAACCAGTTCGGCGATCCCGGTGGTTTTCGGTACAACGACCTGGTCTGCGTGGCAGGGCGCGAAGACCTTTTGCACCCTGCTGCCTACGGGATAACTCCACTTGTACGTCCCCTTCGTGGCGTCCAGAGCAATCAGGCGGTTCGCCGAGGTCAGGGCGTAGAGGTTTTCATCCAGCTGCCAGATTTTGCGGACCGCTTCGTCATCTTCGAGGTCAACCTTGTAGTGCCAGTAGTAGCGAAGCGAGCCTTCGGCCAGGACCGCCGGGGCGACGATCCCGCCCCATTCGTTCACCGGCGAAGCAGACTCACAACCCGCAAGCAGCATCACAACCGCACATATCACGACGTATTTTCCGAACCGCATACCAATGTCTCCTGTTTTAGCAATCAGCAATCAGCGTTCAGCGTTCAGCAATCAGCGTTCAGCGGTCGGCTTTTTTGCTGATTGCTGACCGCTTATTCACATTATTCCATCTCAACGTAGTCGCTCAGGTCCACGTCATTTTCGGCTTCGTAAGCCCGCAGATGCTCGATTCGCTCAAGGTCATCGGCGATCCGATTGGCGAGCCTGAAGATATAAGGCCTGCCTTCCAGGCGCGCCTTCAGGTCGGCGACCATGTCGTCCCATGCGCCCTCGTACAGATTGCGCTTCAGCACGACCAGCATGCGCTCTTCCCGGCTCATTTGCCGGACGAACCCGCGCACTTTCCGGTCGCCGGCAGCCTTGCCTCTGGTAGGCGTCACAGGCGACTCCTCGCACGACAAGCCCAAACTCCGGATACCACAGGTCTGCACCCGGAGCCTATAATCTAGGCCCGCTGTCTGCCGGCGTCAATAAAAACCGTGAGGCGGATGATTTGACTCTCGACGGAGAGTGCACTACCATACGCGGTTTGCCGGAACCGTGTTGAGAGGAGAAAACCAGTGAATGTTTCAGAGACGCGCCCGTATAGTGTGGAAAAACATTACGAGATACCCGTTCACGTCGAAGCGAGGACGCTTCCGGAACTGCCGGACCGCCCCTCGCAAATTAATGATGACGGAGTCCCGGAAGGCAAAGCCCTCCGCGCCGGAGCCGGAAAGGTTGATATAACGCCGGACGGACCCGTTACCATGCGAGGCTTCAAGCCGCGAACATCCACCGGCGTCCACGACCGGCTTCACGTCAGGGCGCTGATCCTGGACAACGGCGACGAGAAATTAGCCATTGTCAGTTGGGACAGGCTGCACGCCATCGACTTCGAGGAAATAGCCGAGGCGCGCAAAAGAGTAAGCGAATGTACCGGCGTGCCGGAGAGCAACATTCTCCTCAGCATGACTCACACCCACTCCGGCTGCGAGGCGGACTTCCCCGCCGCTTCGGCCGAAGCCGCCGCCATGGCTGCGGCGAACATGAAAGACGCCCGCATCGGCGTCGGGTCGAAAATGATCTACGGCATCGGTTCCAACCGGCGAATGCCCGACGGCGTGGGACTGTGGCAAGCCAATCAGCCCAATCCCGACGCCGTCATGGATAACCAGTGCGGCGTCATTCGCATCGAGGATTACGATCGCAATATCATCGCCGTCCTCGCCAACTATTCCAGCCATCCGTCTGTCCTGGAAGGCGGCAATACGCTGCTGAGCGGAGACTATGCCGGTATCGGTACCCAGGAGATGGAAAAACGTCTCGGCGGCGGGGCCGTGGCGATGTTCCTCCAGGGCTGTGCCGGTGATACCGGAACGCACACCTTCCGAACGGGCAGGACCACCACCGAGGCCGAAAAACTCGGAAACAGACTCGCCGACGCCGTGATGGACATCCTCTCGCACATCGACGTAAGCAGTTGGCAGCGACTTGCCGGCGCCAAAAGGATGATCGACCTTCCGATAAAGGAATTCGACAAGGATGTCCCGACCCTTCCTCCGGCCGTCGAAGGCGTCAGGACCAGCCCGGACGAGATTCAGGCATTGGTTATCGGCGACGCGGTCATTCTGGTTCTCGGCTCGATGGAGCCTTACGTGGAGATTGGCCTGACGGTCAAGGACGCCTCTCCGTTCAGGCAAACGTTCGTCCTGGGGTATTCCAACGGCCCGTGGCTGGGGTACCTGCCCTCGCCTCACGGATATGCCATCAAGGACCTCGATGCCGAAGGCGAAAGAAGCACGCATTACTCGGCTGACGCGCCGCATGTCCTGGCCGCCGAAATGCTCAAACTGGCCGAGGAGATGAAAGCGTGAAACCCCTGTAGTACTGTGCCAGGATTTGATTTGTAAGCACCGAAATTTCGACACAGAGACCTACCTGCCGGTAGGCAGGCGCAGAGGTACAGAGATATAAAAAAACAGATTGGTCTTTTTCTGTTCTCTGAATCTCTGCGTCTCTGTATCGCATAATCATGCTGACAAATTCAAAGTTGACGAAGTAGTAGTTTAAATAAAGGATTGCGAGGAAACGAAAGTGTCGAGCACACAGAATCGCCCGTACAGCGTCGAAGAGCGCTGCGGGATGCCCGTTTATGTCGAAGCACGCACACTGCCGGAGTTACCGGACAGGCCTTCGCAGATTGACGATGAGTCCGTCCCGCCCGGAAAACGTATCCGCGCCGGCGCCGCCCGCGTGGACGTAACTCCATCTGAGTTTGGCGGTTTATGGGGTTTCGGGGGCGTAGCCCGGCCTTGCACCGGCGTCCACGACCACCTCTACGTCAGGGCACTGGTCTTGGACAACGGCCACGAGAAGATAGCCATCATCAGCTGGGATAGGTTGCAGTTGCATGCCGACGGGTTCGAGGTAATGGAGAGGACTCGGCGCGAGATCAATAAACGCACCGGAATCCCCCAGCAAAATGTCCTGATCAGTATGACGCACACCCATTCCGGTTGCGACGCGGAATTCGGCAAGGTGTCCGTCGAAGCGGTCAGCCGGGCCTGGGAAAATATGAAAGACGCCCGCATCGGCGTCGGCTCAAAAATGATCTACGGCATCGGTTCCAACCGACGCATGCCTGACGGGACGGGGCTTTGGGGAAGCAACGAGCCTAACCCCGATAGACCCATGGACAACGAATGCGGCGTGATTCGCGTCGAGGACGACAATCGCAACCTCATTGCTGTTGTCGTCAATTATACCGCTCACCCATCCGTTCTGCGTAGCAACAATACGCTGGTGAGCGGGGATTATGCTGGTATCGGGATGCTGGAGATGGAAAAGCGGCTGGGCGGAGACGTCGTAGCGCTGTTCCTTCAGGGCTGCTGCGGAGATACCGGAACCCATACCTTCAGGACCAGTGGAACTATGCCGGAGGCCGAGAGGCTAGGCGGGAAACTGGCTGATGAGGCGCTGGGCATCCTGGAACACATTGACGTAATCCGGTGGGTCCGCCTGACCGGTAAAAACAGGATGATCGAACTGCCGCAGAAGCAATTCGACCCGAAAAATCCGACCACCCCGCCGATAGTTGAGGGCGGCACATCCATCCGGGACGAGATTCAGGCATTGGTGATCGGAGATTCGCTCATTTTGAGCGTCGGGTCCATGGAGGCCTTTGTGGAGATTGGATTGGCCGTCAAGGATGCCTCACCGTTCAAACACACATTCGCCCTGGCTTATTCTAACGGTCCGCCGCACGGGTATCTGCCCTCGCCGCATGGTTATGCAGTCAAAGACCCGGACGCGCAGCAGACACCTTTCTCGCCGGACGCGCCGAATGTCCTTGTCGCCGAAACACTCAAACTGGCTGGCGAGTTGAAGGCGTAAAAACCCACCGGCGAAATCGCAAAAAGCAGGAAATTATTGAGAGGAAACGAAAGTGCCGGACACGCAGAATCGCCCGTACAGCGTCGAGCAGCGCTGCGGGATGCCCGTTTATGTCGAAGCACGCACGCTGCCGGAATTACCGGACAGGCCTTCGCAGATAAACGATCAAGGCGTCCCGCCTGACAAGCGTCTCCGCGCCGGCGCCGCTCGTGTGGACGTTACGCCGCCGGGGCCTGTCAACCTCCAGGGATACGAGGACCACGGAGGGGTTAAACGACCTTCCGCCGGAGTGCACGACCGCGTGTACGTCAGGGCGGTGGTCATCGACAACGGCGACGAAAAAATAGCCCTGATCAGTTGGGACAAAATCCGCATCAACGGCGGGTTCGAGGTAGTGGCTGATATCCGCAGTGAGATTAACAAACGCATCGGCATCCCGCCGCAGAATATCCTCATCAGCGTAACGCACACCCATTCCAGCGACGGTGATGTTACAGCCGCCCCCGCCGTCGAGGCTGTCGAAAAAGCGTGGGCGAATATGACCGACGCCCGCATCGGCGTCGGGTCGAAAATGATCTACGGCATCGGTTCCAGCCGGCGTATGCCTGAGGACGGACGCGGGCTTTGGGGGGCCGGCCAGCCGAACCCCGACGCCGTCATGGACAACGAATGCGGCGTCATCCGCATCGAGGACGACAATCGCAACATCATCGCCGTCGTCGCCTGCTACACCGCTCACCCGTCCGTCCTGGACCACAACTGCAACGTTCTCAGCGGCGATTACGCCGGCATAGGGACGCTGGAGATGGAAAAACGCCTCGGCGACGAGGCTGTGGCGATGTTCCTCCAGGGATGTGCGGGTGATACCGGAACGCACACATTCCGAACCGGCAGGACCGTCCCCGAAGCCGAAAGGCTCGGCGCCGGGTTCGCCGATGAGGTGCTGGAAATTCTTGAACACATCGACGTTTCCGCCTGGGCGCGACTGGCCGGTAAAAACCGTACCATCGGACTGCCACGCAAGGACCCCGACGATTCGCCGCTGTCCCTGCCCCCTCTGACCGAAGACGGCAAAGCCGTCCGCGACGAAATCCAGGCATTGGTCATCGGCGATACACTGATCTTAAGCCTCGGCTCGATGGAGGCCTACGTCGAGATCGGCCTGAACGTCAAGGACGCCTCGCCGTTTATGCGAACGTTCGTTTTGGCCTACTCCAACGGAACTCCGCTTGGGTATTTGCCTTCGCCTCACGGCTTCGCCGTCAACGACCCGGACGCCGGGGAAACGCATTTTTCGGCCGAGGCGCCCAACGTCCTTGTCGAACAGGCACTTAAATTGGCCGGTGAGATAAAATAGCTCACCTTCAGGAGATTCTTCTAATGAAATCGGAACCACGCCCGCATACCGTTGAAGCACATTACGGAATACCCGCCTATGTCGAAGAAAGGACGCTGCCGGAACTGCCCGACCGTCCGTCGCAGGTCAATGATGAGGGCGCCCCTTCCGGCGGGCGCCTCCGCGCCGGCGCCGCCCGCGTGGACGTTACGCCCGATCCCTCAGGTCCGGTGGCGGTAACTCCCCTCGGCTTCCTCAAGGATCCTACCGGTGTTCACGACCGCCTGTACGTCAGGGCGCTCGTCCTGGACAACGGCGACGAGCAGTTGGCCGTTATCAGTTGGGACAAGTTGCACGCCAACAGTTTCGAGGAAATAGCGGAGATTCGGCGAGAGGTCAACAATCGCACCGGAATCCCGCAGGCAAATATCCTCATCGGCTGCACGCACACTCATTCCGGTTGCGAATCGAGTTTCCCCGCCGCCTCCGTCGATGCCGTCACACGGGCGTGGGAAAATATGAAAGACGCTCGCATCGGCGTCGGCTCAAAGATGATCTACGGTATCGGCTCGTCCCGGCGAATGCCCGACGGGACGGGGCTGTGGGGAAACAACGAACCCAACCCCGACGCCGTTATGGACAACGAATGCGGCGTGATCCGCGTTGAGGACGAGAAGCGGAATATCATCGCCGTCGTTACCAACTACTCCAGCCACCCGTCGGTCATAGCCGACGGAAACACGCTGATAAGCGGTGATTACGCCGGTATCGGAATGCTGGAAATAGAGAAACGCCTCGGCGGCGATACCGTCGCTATGTTCCTTCAGGGATGCGCCGGTGATACCGGAACACACACCTTCCGAACGGCCAGGACAATCGGCGAAGCCGAGAAACTCGGAAGCAGGTTCGCCGACGCCGTGATGGACATCCTGCCGCACATTGACGTAACCCGCCGGCTGCGACTTGCCGGGGCGAACAGGATGCTCGAACTGCCGCAGAAACAATTCGATCCTGAAAAATTCACCGTCCCGTCCATCATCGAAGGCAGTACGTCCATACGGGACGAAATACAGGCCCTGGTTATCGGCGATACGCTGATTATGGTCGTCGGTTCGATGGAGGCCTACGTCGAGATCGGCCTGATGATTAAGGAAGCCTCGCCGTTCAGGCGCACTTTCACGGTGGCCTACGCCAACGGCCCGTGGCTTGGTTATCTTCCCAGCCCGCACGGATTCGCCGTGCGAGACCCCGACGCCGAAGGCGATGCAAGGACGCATTTCTCCTCCGAAGCGCCGGGCATCCTGATTGCCGAAACTCTCAAACTCGCCGGCGAGATGAAACCCGATAGCATCTAACAGGCCCGCAGGGAACAAGATGCGCAGAGACCGGGACTGGATAAAAGCGACTATCGCTCACGAACAGGCCGGGGCTGTTCCGTATAACGCCTCGTTCTCCCCGCCGGCGGTGGCGGCCCTTCAGAAACACTTCGGGACCGAGGATGTCAAAGAGTCGCTGGGCTTTCCAATTCGATCGGTGATGTGCAACAGCATCAGGCCTCTTTACGCCTCTCCCGCCGAATACGGCCGGACGACTGCCGACGAGTTCGGCGTGGTCTGGGCTAACAGCGCCATCGACCGCGGCACTCCCATAGGCCCGCCGCTCGCCGATGCGAACCTGTCGGATTACACCTTTCCCGACCCGGCGGATGAATATCGTTTCGAGCACTTTGACCGGTGGTTCCGGGACAACAAGGAACACTTTACCATCATATGGGTCGGCGACCTCTGGGAGCGGGCGACGTTCATGCGGGGGATGGAGAACATCCTCCTGGACGTTGCGCTGAATCGGCGATTCGTCGAGGAATTGCTGCGCGGCATAGCCGATTACATCCTCGCGACGATGAAGATACTCTTCGAGCGGTTCACCTTCGACGGTATCGCGCTCAGCGACGACTACGGCTCACAGAAGGCGATGCTCATCTCGCCGGACCACTGGCGGGGGCTTATAAAACCGCTGCTGGCTGAGATTTACGGACTGGTCAAAAAGCACGGCCGATATACGTTCCACCACAGTTGCGGCAATGTCCTTCCTGTCATCCCCGACATGATAGAAGTGGGGATCGACATCCTCAATCCCATCCAGCCTGAGGCGATGGATATTTATCAGATCAAGCGGGACTTCGGGGCGGACCTGACCCTCTGCGGCGGGTTGAGAACGCAGGACCTCCTGCCGACCGGCACGCCGCAGCAGATACGCGACGAGGTCAGGAAACTCAAGAGCGAAATGGGCGCTGGCGGGGGATACATCCTTGAGCCGGGAATCACCATCCAGGCCGACGTGCCGACCGAAAACATCCTCGCACTCTTCGAAGAGGCCGCAGCCGGCCTGGGCGATACAGGCAATCCTAAACTGCTCTAATCGGATTCGCCCGTATCGTAGATGAGATATTCGATGGTTTTCTTTATCCCCGCCGTGCAGGTTTTTTTGAGGTTCGGGTCAGGATAGTTCGCATAGACCAGTAGTAAATCTCTTGTCCCCTTGATATTGACCATCGTATTGCTGAGCGAGCGGCGCTTTCCGAAGTCTGCCACCAGTTTGAAACGAACGCCGTCGGCGCTCCTGGCAAGCCATCTGTGAGAGGCATGGCTCTGGCAGGACAGATAATACCAGCGTCCCTTTTTGACCACAGTTGTAAAAAGTTGGGTATCGATGTCGCGTTTGAACGGATCGACGATACCTTCCACCTTCAGTTGCCTGGCTGACCACGTTTTACCTCTGTCGGTAGTCTTGAAGCGGTACGCATTGCCGGTCTTTTCTCCCATTCCGACAGACGAGTATATTACGACGTCATTACCCTCCATCATCGCAGTGCCCATAAGATGGTCGCCCCTGCCGACGAGTTTCTTTGTGGGTATGTCGTGCTTCACTTTGTCCCACCCTTTGCCCTTGGTGAAGATGCTGTAACTCAACGAATCAAGGTTCCTCTTCCTGGCGGAAATGCCTTCACAGAACAGCCACGCGGTCGAATCATCGACCGCCAGGAATCCGGACATGGGTCGGCCGCCCAGATCGACCGTCGCTACAGGCTCTTTGTTGGCGACCGGGTATTTCTGAAAATCGGACCACTTACTTGCGGTTACTTCGGCGATGTGGTTGCTCTTGCCGCTTCTCTGACAGTAAAAGACCCTGTACTTTCCATGCGAATATCCCCAGCAGGGATGCCCCTGGTAGATAGTCATTTCCCGTGCGTCGAAGACATTTGCAGCGGGGGTGAAGGTCTTCGTCCGCGCGTCATATATGGAAAACCTTACGTTCTCAACAGTCTTCGGCCCTCTGCCTTTGACCATACTGGGCGCATAGCGCTGCCAGGTAACGATATACTCACCGGGTCTGTTGGGGTCAAGATGCGCGTCGAGCACGCCATGACAGCCGAAAACGCCGATCTCCTTCCATCTATACTGTTTGGTTCTGTTCGATTCCTGATTTCCCACTGTTGTACTCTCCTTTGCACCACAGCCCCACTGGTTCATCGTCAGGACACAGACTGCCACAAACAGGATAAAGACCAGGATGCTTCGTAACGCTCGCAACATACTGTTTCTCCTTACTTTCTAAACCCGCAATGCGCCCCTTCAGTCGGACTCGCCGGTGTCGTAGATTATATACTCGATATTTTTCTTAATGCCCGGGTAACAGGTCCTGCTGGTGGCCATGTGAGGATAGTCGGCATAGACCAGCAGAATGTTTCTTGTTCCCTTGATGTTAACCATTGTATTGCTGAGCGAGCGGCGCTGACCGAAATCGGCCACAAGTTTGAAATGCACCCCGTCGGTTCCCCTGGCGAGCCACCTGTGAGACGTATGGCTTTGGCTGCACATATAATAGTACTTGCCCTTCCTGATTACGGTCGTGAACAGCTGGGTGTCGATGTCGCGTTTGAAGGGCTTATCGATGCCGGAAACCGTTAATCGCTCTGCCTTCCACGTCTTTCCCCTGTCGGAGGTTCTGAACCGGTATGCATTCCCGACCTTCTCTCCCGCTCCCACGCTCGAATATATCACGATGTCGTCGCCCTCGGTCATCGGCGTGCCCATGATGTGCGTGCCGCGTCCGGCAAGCGTCCTGGTCGGAACCTCGTGCCCTATCCTGTCCCAGCCCTTGTCTTTGTGTAAAATGCTGTATGCCAGCCCGTTTTCTTCCTTCTCCTTAGGCGTGGCGCGTTCATAGTTGGACGGGCCGATCTCGTAGAACAGCCACGCCGTCGAATCATCGACAGCCAGAAATGCCGACATCGGACCTCCCAGGGAAGTCGTTGCGATGCGTTCGTTCTTCGGGATCGCATACTTCTGAAAATCGCTCCACTTATCCGCGCTCGCCTCGGCCAGGAAACTTCCTTTTTTGCCGCGCCGGTTGTAGAACACCCTGTACTTCCCGTGCGAAGATCCCCAGCACGGATGCGCCTGGGAAGCGCCCATTTTGTCGAAGTCGAAGGCAAAGGCGCATTTTGCCTGGCTGAAGGTCTTTGCCTTGGCGTCGTAAATGGAAAACCTCACAGTTGTCGCACTTCGCCGTTTGCCTTCCTTACTATACAAGTACAAGGCTCGCTGCCAGGTGATGATATACTTGTCCGGATTACGTGGGTCCGGATGCGCGTCAAGCACCCCGTGGCAGGTGAACGTACCGATGGTCTTCCACGTATACTGCTTGACTTTTTCGGGGCCTTGGCCTTCCACGTCTGTCTTCCCGCTGTGGATACACCCCCAATTATTCACAGCCAGGATACAAACGGCAACGACAAAAACAAGGACGCATGAGACGGTCCGTAACATGGCATTTCTCCCTTGATTGTTCCTGACCGACATATACGCCGGGCATCAGAAACCGTCAATAGAATTTACTTTTTTATTCCCTGTAAAAAAATATTAATATTATCATTGACTATCATAGATATTACGATATATAATGACAGACGATTGGTATCGACGGTTATTGCCTGTGCGAATGGTTGGTCGCGTGCAGACGGAAGGACAAATACGATTTCCGAACGTGCCGCAAGGCACTTGAAAGGTGAAAGGAGACAAAAATGACCGGAAAAAGGGTAAAAAAGGGAAAATCGGCAGCGGCGGTAAAGAAGAAGGCTGCCAGGAAGCCGGTGGCGGACACCGGCCGTGCCGGCGAACAGGCTGATGACCTGCTGAACATGGACCAGGCGATTGCGATGCTGAAGACGAGCCGACCGACGTTCTACCGCTGGTTACGGGCGGGCAAGATCAAGAGCATGAAGGTAGGACGGCAATGGCGGTTCTACCGGGCCGACATCGAGCGGTTCCTCAAAGGCCAGGAGCCGAAAATCGAACTACCCACTGACATAGGCCCACTGGTAAAAAGTCTTGACGACAGGCTCAGGAAACTCGGTG
>DAOVLS010000173.1 GCA_030631125.1 Planctomycetales bacterium | reverse complement strand
TTCGACGTGAATTTCCAACCCAATCACCGGCAGCGTGTTGTCTCGCATATCATTCATTTTCGTGTGATTCGTGGACTATCTCAACATATACCCGCCATCGACGGCGATTATTTGTCCTGTGATGTATCGGCCTGCGTCGGACCCCAGCAGCAGCAGCGCGCCGGTCAGTTCGGCCGGTTCGCCCCAGCGCCCCATCGGGATGTGCGAGATAATTTTCGGATAGCGATCCGGGTCTTCCTTCAACGGGCGGGTCATATCGGTATCGAAATAGCCCGGCGCTATGGCATTGACGGTAATCGACCGCTCGGCCAATTCGTTCGCCATCGCTCGCGTCAGGCCGACGATGCCTGTCTTGGCGGCAGTGTATGCGGTAATGGTCCAACCGGCCCGGAAACTCTGCACGCTGGCGATGTTGATAATCCGCCCGCCGGTCTCCCACATTATCCGGGCAGCCTGCTGGGATAAATCGAATACCGCTGTCAGGTGCAATTCGATAACCTCGCGCCACTTGTCCATCGGGAAATCGGCTGTCGGTGCGCGGAAATTGATTCCGGCGTTGTTAACGAGGATGTCCAGCCCGCCGAGTTTATCGGCAGCATGTTGGATCAGCCCGCTTCGGTCTCCATCTTTTGACAAATCCGCAGCAATAACTATCAGTTTACGGGAAAAATCTTTTGCTGCTTCGGCGGCTTCGTCGGCCTGTCCGCTGCGGCAGAGGACGGCTACATCAGCACCGGCTCCGAGCAGGGCTTTGGAAAATTCCAATCCCAGCCCGCGATTCCCGCCGGTAATGATAGCGCGTTTTCCGTTCAGACCAAATTGTGAAAGGTAAGGATTCATTGTTTTATTTTTTCTTATCCAACCACACCAGCAGCGTCTTTCTCCGACGTCCCTTCGGGACTCATCACTATCGGGCATTTTTCCGTGGGCTTTCGCCCCCGGCTACTATCCCTCGGCCCTTCGGGCCTATTTCCCCGCTTTCCTTTTCGTACATTCTTGCTGCCCGCAGGAGCGTTTCTTCGGCAAAAACGTTTCCGAGTAGTTGTATCGCCAACGGCAGGCCGGTGTCGCTCAGGCCGGCGGGGATGGAGATGCCCGGAATGCCGGCGAGGTTCGCGCTTATGGTGTAAATGTCCGACATATACATCGTCAACGGGTCGGCTGTCTTTTCGCCGATTTTGAAGGCTGTCTCCGGAGCAGTCGGAGCCAGCAACACGTCGCAATTCTCGAACGCCTTGTCGAAATCGTTCTTGATGAGGCGGCGGACTTTAAGGGCCTTGAGGTAATAGGCGTCGTAATAACCGCTCGATAAGGCGTAGGTGCCGAGCATTATTCGTCGTTTGACCTCGTCGCCGAAGCCTTCTGCCCGGCTCCGGCTGTAGAGTTCGATGATGTCGGCGACCTTCCCGGCGGTGCGATGGCCGTAGTGGACGCCGTCGTATCGGGCGAGGTTGCTGGAGGCTTCCGCTGTGGCGACGAGGTAATAACAGGCTACGGCGTAGGATGAAAGTTGCCCCGCTTCGTCGATGTCAACGCGGCTGTGGGGTAGCGAGACTTCGATAATCTCGGCTCCGGCGTTGCGGAAGATTTCCACAGCCCCGTCCACAGCGGCGCGAATTTCGGCGTCCAGCGATTCGGAATGGAACTCTTTTACCAACCCGACGCGAAGATTTTCGATGGGTTTATCCAGCGAGGCGAGGTAGTCCGGCACGGGCGTATCGACGCTGGTGGAGTCGTGCGAGTCGTGTCCGGCCAGGACGCCGAGCATTATGGCGGCATCGGCTACGTCGCGGGTCAGCGGTCCGATCTGGTCGAGGCTTGAGCCGAAGGCGACGAGTCCGTATCGGCTCACCCGGCCATAGGTCGGTTTCAGTCCGACGCAGCCGCAGAACGCCGCCGGCTGGCGAATCGACCCGCCAGTATCCGAACCGACAGCGGCTGCGCACATTTTCGCCGCCGTCGCCGCCGCCGATCCGCCCGACGAGCCGCCGGGAACGCGCGAGGTGTCCCACGGATTACGGGTGGTTTGACGGGCCGAGTTCTCCGTCGATGAACCCATCGCGAACTCGTCCATATTGGTCTTGCCGAGGATAACAGCCCCTGCCGATTCCAACTTGCCCGCAACGGTGGCGTCGTAAGGGGCGTGGAAATTTTCGAGGATTTTCGATGAGCAACTCGTCAGGCCGAAGGAGGTGCAGATGTTGTCCTTGAGAGCAACGGGAACGCCGGCCAGCACCGGCAGCGCCTCTCCGGCGGAGCGTTTTTTGTCGATTTCCCCAGCCCGTTCCATCGCCCGCTCGGCGAACACCTCGTTGTAAGCGCAGACTTTTTTATCCATCGCCTCGATGGCGTCAAGATAGGCGTTTGTCGCCTCGGCGGCGGAGACCTCACCTGCGGCGACAGCGTCGCGAAGTTCCACGGCGGAAAGGTCGATAACGCCGCTCATTGCGAATCTCCGATGACTTTGGGGACTTTGAAGAAATCGCCGTCGCGGGCGGGGGCGTTTGCCAGGGCCTGCTCAGCCGAAAGGGATTCGCCGGGCGCGTCCTCGGCCAGGACGTTGCGGACGTCCAGCGCGTGGGCCATCGGTTCGACGCCGTCGGTGTCCAGTTCGCTCAACTTGTCCACGTAAGCGACGATTTCGGCGAACTGCCGGCCCAGAGTGTCGGCCTGCTCGTCGGTCATTTCGATTCGGGCCAACAAGGCGATATGGCGAATTAATTCCTTGTCCATTTTCTTTTCAACCATAACCTGCAAGTGTCTCCCGGAGATCAACTCGCTCCGCTGCGCTTGATGATGCGATATGATTCAATCCGTGTCAACTGCCGGGATAATACTGAAGTCCAACTTGCGATTCTGCCGAACACAATGATAGCAGGATATAAACTGTTTCGGTAGTTGACGTTGGCGCTGCGTGAGGTTATAGTCCACCGGCCGTTGCGAAAAATAAGACATGGGAAAGACAGAACACATAGAAACCGAAGCGCTCGTCCTTGAGGCATTGCCTAACGCGATGTTCCGCCTGGAAGTCGAGATAGGCGAGAAGAAGCATCAACTCATCGGGCACATCTCCGGGCGAATGCGCCGGCACTACATCCGCATCCTGCCCGGCGACCACGTCCTCATCCAGATCAGCCCATACGACCTGACAAAGGCCAGGATCGTGTATCGGCAGAAATAAACATTTCAATTTCCGATTTCCAATTTTCAATTTAGAAGAAGAAAAAAGAGGCTTCAGCGCCACAGCCGTGATGTTTGCGACTACTTGTCCATCTTTTTCTTCTGTTCAATTGGAAATTGAAAATCGGAAATTGGAAATTATTTTCCGCCCGTGCGGTTGACGTATGCCCGGTTGAGCACGGCGGTGCGGATGTCGGACGCTTTCAGCACCGGCCTGTCCGTCTCGATCCAGAAGCGGTTAATGAAGCCCAGCCCGTGCACGTCGCCGGCGTTGACCATCGGCAGGTCGTTCTCTTCAGCCGCGGTTTCGGCCAGACCTGCGCCGACCGCATCGTGATTGCCTGTGAGGTGCTCAATGGCGTCCGGCATCAGCCCGTCATCCAGCATCTCCGCTCCGCCTTCCCAACGAAACGGATGCGCCAGGACCGTCAGATGCCTCTCGTCGCGGGCCTTTTCCAGAATCTCCGCTACATCGGCCAGTCGGGTGTACTCCGGATCGGTCGTACCAAGCACGAGCAGGTGCTGCATTTTCTGCAAACCGGTGCTCAATTCCACGCCGCCAAAGATGCGGATGTCGGGAAAGCCCTGCTGCAATTGCTCGATTTCCCTATCGCTCCAGACCATATCGTGTTCGGTGATAAACACGGCCTCGTAACCGGACTGGATCATCCGCTCCATCAACTCCGCCGGAGTAGCCTTCGAGCAGGCGCTGTAACGACTGGTATGTAAGTGTAGTTCAACTTTCATGGTCAATGAAACTTTATCAGAACTCGGCGCTGGACGCTACGAAACCGAAGGAATTTCACAACGCGTCGAATTGCTCGATGGTGAGTCCCGCCTGCTTGATGAGTTTGTGCATCAGACCGACACCTCGACAGGTTCGCCGTGTGGTGCGGCGGCTTTGGTCTCCATGACCTCCAGCCAACCCGCGATTGCATCCTTAATGTTTTCAATGGCTTCCTGCCTGGTCCGCCCCTGCGACAGACACCCCGGCATCGCCGGAACCTCGACAACAAAATAACCGTCTTCATCTTTTTCGAGGATCACACGAATGTTCATAAAATGTCTCCGAAAGGTACTCGCCTTTCTCAACGATACCCATTTATTCATCGAAAAACCATAAAAACCATGTTATCCGGGACGACCCTCGAAATCAACACTTAGTCACTTTGGGAGCCGGTTGCGTTATTACCCGTAGCGCGTGCGACTGTCCGCTGATAGTTATTACACCGCCTGTCGGGATAAAAATAAGTTTCTCCCTTCATTGGCCGGGGGTGCGGTTGAATCGTATCTTTCCTGTGGTCCGGCGAGGGGCCGGACTGTTCGGCAGAATAACTGTCGGTACGGAGGAGGGAACACCCCTTCCGTGCCGGCGGGCCGATCGGGCCTGCGGCAAAGATACAGGTTAAAAACCTGTGCCACCGGCCACGAACATTTCGCCTCAGGAGGTGGAAAGATGAAGAGTACCGCTATTGTCGCAAGTGTGTTTGTCCTGTTTCTGGCTGCCTGTCCTGCACAGGGTGAGTTGCTGACCTACCAGCCCGACCCCGCCGACCTGTACGACCTCGACCATTACCGCTATTACATGTGGGGGCTGGACGTCGCCGAAAACGTTTCCTTGATGGAAATCACCACTGTCCGCCTGAAGTTCGACAAAATTCGCAACTGGGACAGCAATCCCAACGTGCTTTACGTTCACCTGCTGGATTCAGCCCCTGACGGCGTAACGGTTTATTATGACGGTCAGGGCGGGGGCGACAATTTCGCCGGCCAGGGAATCGAAGTGCTTACGTACTACAACCTGCCGACCACGCCGCAGGACCTGATTTACACCTTCACCGACGACCAGGCCGCCACGTTCGCCGAATATCTCCTGAACGATTCGGACGTTGGGCTTGGGTTCGACCCCGATTGCCACTTTTATAACGACGGCGTGTCCCTGGAGATAGGATACGAAGTCATCCCCGAGCCGGGTTGCGTGACGCTGCTCGTAACCGGTGCGGCCCTGTCGATTTTGCGAAAGCGGGCCAATCGGTAAAGGCTTGCGGGAACAATTCTGTATGTGTGCGCGGCGGGTCAAAGGCCCGCCGCGCTTGTATTTCGTGGGTTAGAAACCCGCTCATGGTATCTCAATCCCAACAAATTGAGGTGCTCTACGAAAGACGGACACTTGAATGAAGGGTATAATGCTGCCGCAGACAGGAGTGTCCATTATGGCAGAGCACAAACGGTATGCAGAGGATTTCAAGTTACAGGCGGCTCGGCTGATCGTCGAGCATGGTTACACGTATCGACAGGCAGGAGAACAGCTTGGCGTGCACAGCTGGTCGATACGCCAATGGGTCAAGAAGTTTCGCGCTTCAGGACAGATACCGCCTGAAGGCCGGACGGTCCCGGCGGCAGAAGAACTGAAGGCAGCACGCAAGGAGATTCTGCGCCTCCGTATGGAGAATGAGATTTTAAAAAAAGCCGCGGCGTACTTCGCGAAGGAGTCCCTGTGAGGTACGCCTGGATCAAAAACC
>DAOVLS010000298.1 GCA_030631125.1 Planctomycetales bacterium | reverse complement strand
GATCATTCCCCTGCACCCCGCCACCTGCGAACCGTTGAGCATCGCTGCAGCCAGGGCTTCGTTATTGTTGATTACGGCGCGGATTCCCTTCTCGTTCAGCAGGTCCTTCAGCAGGGCCATTGAATCGAAGAAACCTGATACGGGGCTTCCGGGATACCCGCCCAGCAGGTGCACTCCGCCTTCGGTCTCCAGGACGCCCTTGACGAGCAGTTCGTTACCTGTAAATATCTCCGGGCCGTCGCCGGCCAAAAATCTCGGGTCCACTTTCATCGTCGCGCTATTCTACGGTACCGGAGGCGTTCAGAGAAATCTTTTTGATTAGCAGGCACTTGACAGACCTGCTGGTCGGGGTATTATCCCCGCTTACTCGCACGCACGCACACGAAAGAAGGAGACTGTAATGACAACCAGACAGGTCAAAGCAAAGTTCAAGGACAATTACTGGCGGATATATCACGGCAGGGATGAAATCATGCTCGAATCCCTCGAAGAACTTCCTGGCGATGACGCCGGCGCCAAAATCGTCCTGCAATCGAGCATGGACGGCCTTTCGCATTTCCTCTACTCGATAGATGATGCGCCATTCGAAAAATCCGACGACGGTAGTATCGAGGTGCGTTTCGAGAAAGACAGCTTGTCGGATCAGCACGCCACCGTCGTAGCAAAGGCCGTCGCCGCCGACGGGACCGAAACGAAACCTTACACAATCGAGTTCGGCTACTACTCCAGCGAGTTCTACAAGGCCGGCGGTCTGATGTCATACCCGAACATCCTTGTTATGGACAGCAAACCCAATCTGAATTTCCACGTCGGTGAAGTGGAGGACTGGGGCAGGCCTGAACCGACCCGGGAAGAAAGACAGTTCGCATCAGAAAAGTGGAGCGCCCTTATCGAGGACGCCGGGACGGATTACGACAAGGCCAAGGTGCTGATAAAGTCCCTGATGGACGACCTCTGGCCTCACAACGGCTTCCCGTCGGACGAGCAGGAAGTGTCCAGACCCTTCGTGCAGTACGAGCGGATGGTTTCCGGAAAGGACAAAGGATTCTGCTCTAACTTTGCCACCATCTTCGTTCACGCCTGCAATTGCCTGGGGATTCCCGCCCGCAGAATAGGGATGGGACAGATGCACAGCCTGACCGACAAGTGCAAAATCCAGACAGGAGGATCCCACTCAACCGTCGAGATATTCGACAGTGCGTCAAATCAGTGGATATGGATGGACATCAGTTTCTACGCACTCGGCGCGTACCTCGGCGAGGAAGGGCCTTTGAATATGGCGGAGTTACATTTCTTCCTCAATCAGCCGGTCAGGCGAGAGAGACTGAAATTACACATCTACAACCTCGAGGACAAATCGGATAAGATTCTCCCGCTGGAAGAATGTCCGAAGAAGACGTTCGGATGCTGGGAAGGATGGGATATAGAGTTTCATTACGGCAAATTTAATCTCGACGAATAGGCACAGGAGTTGCTTTCATGCTGAGTTTACTTTACTTTGACGTAGAGGATTTCGTTTCTCCTCCGGACCATCCTTCACACCGTCTTCCGGGCGAGTTCGCCAGGATAATGACGAAACACCGTTTCGAAGGTGGTTGTTTTCACATCATTGGCCAGAAGGTCCGCCACATGGTCCAACACGGGCACGACGACGTTATCAAGGCCATTGCCGAACATGACGTTTCCCTGCACTACGACCGCGGCTCGATCCATCCGACAACGGCTGAAGAAACATCGCACCTGTCGTGGCACGAGGCGGTCAGCCGGGTGCTTTTCCGCGAGCGGCCCGGGGTGGACTTGCTGATGGACGTCTTCGGCAAGTGCTCTGCGCTGACTCGGCACGGGTGGACCTGGTCGGCGCCCATCGCCTACGCAGCCGGGCGGATGGGCCTGCCGTTTTTCAACGGCCCGGTCTGCCCGCCCGACCACGGAGTCACCTGGCTGTGCAACAACCTCGACATACGTGGGCTGGAGACCGGACTGCTTCTCGACCAGGTCTATCGCGACACGCCGAAGTTCGAGCAGCGCCTCGCGGAGGTGCTTGAGGCCCTTGCCGGATTGACCGGGCGGACGGATCACAGCGCGATGTTCGGCTGCCATCCGTCGTACACGCTTTTCGCCGATTATGCGGATCATAATTTTTACGGGGGGCGGAACCCCAAACTCGCCGACTGCGGCCCGCCGGCGGAAGCCGGCGCGGACGTCTCTACCGTTCTGCGGAATTTCGAGCGGTACATTGTCGCGCTGAAGGCAGCGGACAACGTTACCTGGACAAACGTGGCGAACATCAGGAATCTGTACGGGTATCGTCCCGTCCGCGTTTCCCATCGGCACGTCGAGGAGTTCTCCCAACGGGTAATCGAGCGTCGCGGGCCTGTCTATACCGACGTACTGACCGCCGCCGAGGGTTTGTGCCTGCTGGCGCGGGCCAGGCTGGCGCCGGCAGAATCGTATGAAGTCCCGTCTGTGATGGGTCCGCTGTTGTCCCATCCGCCGAACGGGAAAGCACTTCCGGACGAAAAGGCGTTGGCGAACCTTACCGATAGTCTGATAGATTATATTTATGGAACGGGCTTTTTGCCCGCTTATTGCGAATTACCGGGTACGGACGTTCGCGTCGATCCGGCGAGTCTGGTGGTCCGGCTGGCGCTTGCGTTTTCGGGCGCTGAGACCGAAGCCGTCGGCCCGCTCGACATCGGCGAGCCGACGCTGCTGGACGGAATGAACATCCCGCCGGAAGCCGAACTCGCCAGCTGGCAGCCGCACGGGGCGCGGTATGCCGCACGGAGTATTCTCGAAGGCATGGAACTCCAGGCGTGGACGTTCAAACCG
This sequence comes from Planctomycetales bacterium, assembly GCA_030631125.1. The sequence goes on along the minus strand of DAOVLS010000298.1, from coordinate 1,400 downwards.
GCCTTCCAGCGAGGCGATTATGCCGACGACGTGGAAACCGCCCCGTACGAGAGACCGATGATCCTGACCGAATGGGCCGAATACGACGGCCACGTCGTGTCGTATTGACAGGAGCAAACAATGGCGAAGACATGGGCATGGTTGACTGATTCATTGACCAGGCTCTGCCCGGACAGTTTACCGTCCCGGCGGAAGGCTGATATTTTTCGCGTCTATGCTGCACAGGGCGAGCGTGTGTCCTGCCAGTTGGGTGTTCGCGCGACAGGCACCGGTGAACCGGTTACAGTGCGCCTCTCCTCCAGGTCCGACATCGGCGTCGGCGTCCGCATCCGCCGGGTCGGGTACGTGCCCGTACCTCATTACAACACTCCCATAATCGCCGGGCATCACGAAGGGACTTTACCCGGATACGTGGGCGACCCGCTGTTCGATGAGCAAAGCATTCTGCTCCGCCCCGGCGAGACGGCGGCGTTCTGGCTGACGATACTGACCGACCGCACCTGCCGGCCCGGGCCGCAACGGGTGCAACTGGAGGTGGATTTCGCCGGACAGGTCCACCGATGCGAACTTGTCGTCCATATCTGCGACGTAGCGCTGTATCAGCGGAAGGACTTTCCCGTTACCAACTGGTTTTACGCCGATGCGCTGTGCGATTTCTATGGTCTCGAACCGTTCTCGGAAGGCTTCTGGTCGATCTTCCGCCACTACGTCCGCAACATCGTCGCGCACGGACAGGACGTGCTCTACGTGCCGGTCTTCACCCCGCCGCTGGACGGCGTGAAACGTCCCACGCAGTTGCTTAAGGTCCGCCGGCGGGCGGAGGGGAAATACGCTTTTGATTTCACCGACGTGCTGAAGTGGATTCGTTCCGCCGGGCGATGCGGTATCCGCCTGTTCGAGTTCAGCCACCTCTTCACACAGTGGGGCGCAGCCAACGCGATACGCATCTACCACGACCAGGGCATGGACGGAAAACTGCTCTGGCCTGCAAAAACGCCCGCTACCGGAAAGACGTATCGGAACTTCCTGAGCCAATATCTGCCGGCGTTGAAGCGGTTCCTGGTGCGTGAGAAACTCATGGACCGCTGCTTCTTTCATCTTTCCGACGAGCCGAACGGTCCGGCCCACCGGGCCAATTACTCCAGGGCGCGGACGACGTTGAGGCGAATTGCCCCGTGGATGAAGGTGATGGACGCCATCAGCGAAATCGAATTCGCCCGTAAGGGGCTTATCGATATGCCGATCCCCAGTATCCGCACGGCAAAGGAATTTCTGGATGAGGACATCGAGTGCTGGACCTATTTCTGCTGCAGCCCGCGCGGAAAATATCTCAACCGCCTGATGGATACCCCGCTGGCGAAGATTCGCATGGCCGGCTGGCTGTTTTACCGCACCGGCGT
>DAOVLS010000016.1 GCA_030631125.1 Planctomycetales bacterium | reverse complement strand
TCTCCTTCAGTTAGGGTTGGAAAACGTTCGAGCGATAAAACTGAACTTTTTCAACCATATCCTGTCCGAGGCTGGCTCTTTTTGCTACATGGTATCTTCGGGGCCAAAGAAAACGGTCAGTTTGAGTAATTGCTAATACGCTCCGTGCGCGGACAGTACGGCGGGGATAGTCTGGACGAGAATCGCCAGGTCGAGCAGCAGGCTTCGATGGCGGATGTAGTACAGGTCCATGTGCATCCATTGTTCGAAGGTCAGTTCATTCCGACCTGATATCTGCCACAGGCAGGTAAGTCCGGGTTTGACGGCTGTACGGAGCCGGCCCGCGCCTTTTACACTTTCGGCTTCGACAACAGGCAGGGGTCTGGGTCCGACCAACGACATCTTTCCGGCGAGGACGTTAATCAACTGAGGTAGTTCATCGAGGCTGCTGCGGCGCAAGAACCGCCCGATGCGGGTAACGCGCGGATCGTGTTTGATCTTGAAGGCGGGTCCGTTATTCTCGTTCAGTTTTTCCAGGACAGGTCTGGCGTCATCAGCCCCGAGGCACATGCTGCGAAACTTGTACATCGTGAAGGTTCGCCCACCCAGGCCGGTACGCTTCTGGCAAAAGAATACGGGGCCTCTTGAGGTCATCTTTATCGCCAGCGCCGTCAGGACCATTATCGGCATCGCAAGGACCAGCAGGACCGTCCCGCCTACGATGTCGAAAATGCGCTTGGCGAGATTGTAGAGGCGGTTTGCGCCGTCAAGGAGCGGTTCGACCCCTTCACGCTCGACCTCGTTCAGGACGCGTAACAATTCGTCCGGCTTCAGCGCTGTATGACTGATACTCGTTGTTGCCTCCGCGCTGCACATTGATAAAGTTTTTCGTACTGCCGGGCGACGGCAGGCCAGGCGAACCGTTCCGTAACCCGCCGTTTCGCCTCATCGCCGATACGCTGCCGCAAGGCAGGGTCGTCCAGACACTTCACAATCGCCCCGCCGAGCGACTCGGTCGAATCGTCGGCGAACGTAACAGCCTCGTCGCCGAGCGCGTCGCGCGTGGCGGGCATTTCACGCGCAACTACGCATCGCCCATGCGCCGCCGCTTCCAGAAGCACCAGCGACATACCTTCCAACTCGCTCGGCTGGACCACCACGGCGGCGTTACTGTACAGTTCGGCCAGTTCCGCGCCGAATTGCGGCCCTGTGAAGCGAACCAGTTCATTCGCCTGGCGTCTGCACGCCGCCTCGTATGCCGGTTCCTGCTTCCCGTCGCCGGCGATTACCAGCGGCACGGCGATTTTCATCTCACGCCAGGCGCGCACCAGCAGATCCAGACGTTTCTCCGGTACGATCCTTCCGACATAGAGGCAATATCCCTCTGCCTCCAGGCCCCATTCGGCTATCCGGTCGATCCGGCGAGGCTGGACCGGACGGACGCCGTTGGGGATATATTCAACCTCTCTCTTATAGGCATCGGTCAGAAAGTCTCGCAGATTAAGGGAAACCGCGCTGATTGCGGAGGCGAATTTCATTCCGCTCTTCAACCCTGTTCGCAGCGCAAGTTTTCCCATGCGCGACCAGCGGGCGCGGTCCCACTCCGGCGCGTGGACGGTAAAGGCTATCGGTAAAGACGCCGCCGCCGGGATAAAACTCAACAGCGCAGGCCCGGCACAATGAACGTGGACCACATCGACCTTCCGCCGGAGCACGTCCCACATGGCAGTGGCTGTATGGGTCAGCGCATCGGCGCTTTTGCCGGCCAGGCCCGGCGTCGTTATCACCCGTCCGCCTTTCTCCCAGGCCGGTCGGCTTTGCTCTCGCAGGTACCACGGGCGGGCATAGACGAGCACCTCGTGCCCGAGCGCGGTCAACTCGACCGTCAGTTCCTCGACCACGCGCTCCACGCCGCTGAGTGCGGCGGGGATGCCGCGAGAACCTATCATCGCAATGCGCATCGCCGAATCGCTTCCTCGTAAAGTCTTTCCAGATAGTCAATTATACGCTTCGTATCGTGCCGCCGGCCAACAAGAGCCTTTCCGGCGGCGGCAATTTTTTCGCGACCTGCGGGATCGTCGAGAACTTCTTTTGCGACTTCAGCGAGCGAATCGGCATCGCCGGGTCTGAACAGACGACCGGTCTGCCCGTCGCTGATCCACTCCCGCAACGGCGGATGGTCGGGCACGATTACGCATCGACCTGCCAGCATCGGCTCAAGCATAGCGTAGGGGCTGTTTTCTATCCACCGGCTGGTAACGACCACGGCGGTCGCCCGCGCCAGATACTCGCCCAAATCCTCGTGATTGACGTGCCCGGTGAGTGTTACGTTCGTCAGCCCGCCGGCGGCGGCTTCGCTGCGGAGTTCGTCCAGAAGCGGACCTTCGCCGACGATGACGACCCGTGCTTCCGGCAGCCGGCGGGCGAGGTCCAGCATAAGGGACGGCGATTTTTCGACTGTAAGCCGTCCTACGAACAGAAGTTCACAGTCCGACTGTTTTTCATCGTCGGGTAGTGCAATCGGTTCGACCGTATTTCGCAGCACGACTGCCTTGCCGGCCGGAAGGCCCGTTTGCAGCAGGACCTGGCGCATGTATCGCGTCGGGCAGAGGAACAACTCTATCGGATGATAGTATCTGCCGAAGAACCTCTGGATGTAACTCTCAATCGCCAGCGCAAGGCCCCCCAGCCCCGCGCACTTCGGGCTTGCGGCGTGGTAGAACCGGTTCGGCAGACAGCGGAGACACACGCCGTCGGGGCGGAAAAAGTGCTTCGTCGGGCACATCAGGCGATAGTCATGCACCGTCATAACGATTGGAATCCGTCGCCTCGCCAGCACCGTCAGGACGGACGGGGTGAGGTGGTGATAGATATTGTGCACGTGCGCGATATCGATCCGCCGACCTCGCAGGAACGACGCCAGGTCCGCTGCCGCTTTCGGGTTATGGACCATCTTCAATAGCGCCAGCGGATTCCGCGTCTTTGTGAAGTCGAAGTATCGCACACGCCCGGTCGGCGTAGGCTGGGACGGAGCGAAGCGGAGTCCCACCTTTGCTTTCTCGAAAAAGGTGGGACTCCGCTTCGCTCCGTCCCAGCCTACTATTGGCGCGGCACAGCCGAAGTGGAATACCTCATGCCCGCGCCGGCGTTGATAATCGCTCAGCCCGCGAACGTAACTCGTTACGCCGCTGGTGCGAAAAAGCATCTTTTCAATGTGAAGTATCCGCATTTACGAGTCCGCCAGCAGGCGACCGAACTCGTCGGCCATTCGTTCGGTGCTGAATTCCTGTGCGCGTTTTCGTCCGGCGGCGCCCATTTGCCGGCGGAGGGTTTCATCATCCAGCAGGCGGGCGATTGCCTCGGCGAGTGCATCGGCATCGCCGGGCCGGACCTTCAGTCCTTCGGCCTCGTGCGTAAAGACCTCCCGCAATGCCGCCACGTCGCTTGCGACCACCGGCAGGCTGGCAGCCATCCCTTCAAGAACGGCCACGCCGAAAGTCTCCACGTGCGTAGACAGGATGCAGACGTCCGCAACGGCGAGGATGCCGGGCACATCACAGCGTACGCCCGCCGGCGTAACGAAATCCTCCAGCCCGGCCTGTTCGATCCTGCCGACCATTTCCGGCGAATCCGTCCCGCGCCCGACGAGGACCAGGTGGAAGTCGCCGCGGTGCTTCGCCAACAGCGACATTGCCGACAACAGTGTATTATAATCCTTCCACGGCTGGACGTTGGCGACCTGCACGAGGACGCACTTGCCCTCCGGCAAATCCAGGTCAACGGGCCCCGCCGAGGCGATGCCCGACGGGTTGATGCCGTTATGGATGACGCAGACGTCCGACCGGCTCATACCGCGGGATACCAACTCGCCCTGAAGATATTCACTGACGCAGACGACCTTATCAAGCATCCCGACGGCGCGGTACATCCTCAACTGCCGGACGAAATCCTTTACCTGCCGACCCGGCGAGGCGTGGCACCAGCAAATCCGGGCGACCTTCCGCCCGCTCAAGACCGAGCCAAGGGCCGAAAAAAGCATCCCGTTCCGCAGCGCATCGACGACGATTACCGAGTCGATTTGTTCCCGGCGGATGATTCGGGCAATGCGAACCGCCGCGAACGGGTCGAACCGATTGGCCGCCACGCCGTCGCAAACTTCCGCACCGGCGTGGACGAAAGCATCGCGCATCGCCCCGCCGCCGCGAACGGACGCTATCGTTATCTCCCATCCTCGCGCCTTCAGCGCCCGCGCCAGTTCCAGCGCGACAATCTCGGCCCCGCCGACCATCAGCCTGCTCATTACCATCAGGACGCGCATGACCGACCTCGTATCCAATCCGCAGCAGCGCCGGCTACGCCCGCCAGAAGCCCGCGCGCCATACCGGCGTGGAATCTGCGGTCGCCGACGATAGTGTAGGCGGCGTGCACCACTATCATCCCGGCCAGATCCCACCCAAGCAGCAGCCACTTGCCCGCTCCCGGTTCGAGCGCGTCGGCGGCGATACGAATGTGATTTTTCGCCATCATTCGGCCCCAGGCGAACGAAGCCGGTTTGGATATCCGGTCGCAGTGATGAATCAACTCCAGCGACGGCGCGACGAACATAGCGAATCGCTGCGTGGCGCGGTAGCAGAAATCGCGGTCCTCTGCCACTGCGTAGCCGGTGAAGGACTCGTTGAACCTGACGACTTCGACGACCCGCCGGCGCAGGCTGAACCTTCCGCCGGTCAGAAACTTTGCCGGTATAAGCCGACCCCGCAGCGCCGGAGGCAGGCGCACCGACCTTGCCAGGCATCGACGGGGCAGCCAGCGCGTGTGGGCCGTCAGGAATATCAGCACATCCCACATGCGGGTGCTCCAGGCGCGGTTCTTCACGCCCGTCGGCTTTCGGTTACTCGGCACCATTCCCACGCCCAGGTCCGTACCCACCGCGCCGATTACATCGACCATCCCGGCTGTGTCCGCCGCGTACATCTCTGTAAGGTCGGCCAGGAAAGAGACGCCCAGTTCCACGTCGTCGTCCAGCAGCAGAAGAATATCGCCGGCCGATGCGTCAATGCCGGCGTTGCGCGACGCAGGTAGCGACGGACGCTCACGACGCCGATAAATGAACTCCACTCCCGCGCCGCGCACCTCCTCGGAAATGTCGGCGGGTATCTCGTCGTCGCCGTCGTTGACAATTATCAACTCGACCGGAAGGCGGGTCTGGGACAGGACGGACCGGACGGACCGGCGAAGACTGTCGGGACGATTATGCGTTGGCAGGATAACGGAAATGCTTTCGCTCATGCACTCGTGGCTCCCCCGCGTGTTCCCGCCGGTCTGAATCGCTTGAGTATCCGTCGTCCTGAGGAACTCAATATCTGTTTTTGTCGAGCATCCAGAAGCCATGTAGTAGATATCGTCACTATCAAAACTGCTATCCATATAAGCCCGATAAGCCATAGCATCCTCATCGGTATGAGCAACAGAGCGGGAACAGCCAGGAGGAAGTATGTGCTTGGTCGGAACCTGGCGCGAACGATAAGGAAATACACCAGCGAAACCGCCATCATTCCGGCGTACATACCGACCCCCGCCGCCAATGCGGCTCCGGCCGGTCCGCATCGCTCTATCCACCATAACGACAAAGGTACAATTATCGCCACGCTCCACAGCGGACCGATCACAACGACGACAGGTCTTTCGTGAAGCCTGGCCAAGGTGTTCAAAAGCGCCAGGTGGATGCTCGCCTGGAAGAACAGCAACAGACCGCCGAGAAGACAAAGTCCATCGTGGAAGCCGCTGGGTAAAACCTTTACCCACCACTGCGAGGTAACGTAAAGCACCACCGCCAGCGTCATCGTTCCCAGCACCAGCGCCTTGTATGTCGTCTCCAGCAGCGAGACGGCCAGGCGGCGTTCGCCGCTCTCCCAGTGCCTCGCCACGTGCGCGAATATCACCGCGCGGGCGGCATTGGCAAGGGCCATCAGCGACTGACCGACCGGCAGGAAGGCGAAGAATACTCCCGCCTCGGCTTCGCCGTACTTTCGCGAAGTTCGCAGGAAACTGACGTATCCCGCCCCCTGCCAGAGGAAACCGGCTATCGTGGCCACGAACCCGAAGCGGAGCACGCGGGCAAAGCAGCCGTCCAGACCGGCCGGTTCGCCGGCTCGGACCTGACGGGCAGGAAGCGGCATGGCAGTATCAAGCCCGACCGCGTCGCTGTCCGGTTCGGGAATCAGCGTCTCTTCAGGACGGGCTGACGGTTTGTCCGGCGCGACGATTACCGGGGGCGATTTCACCGCCAATTGCAACAGGAACATCCCGGCGACAAAGACCACCGCCACCGAAATGAAGTGCGCGATCATCAACCCCATGGGATCATCCGCAATAAACAACACGCCGACGCCAAGGGCGGTAAAGCACACAGCAAAGGCAACTTCAAGGACCGAAACGGCCCGATAGCGCCTCATACCGACCAGGAAACCGAGCATATTATGGTACAACCCCAGCAGCCCGGCGTTGGCAAGGGCAGCCCAGCAGAGGTGGAGTTGATGGTGATAACCAACCTGCGAAACCTTCGACCGCGTCAGGTCCACCAGTATATCGCTACCGACCAGGGCGGCGCCCGTAAGCACGACGGCGAAACCGAGGATGAGCAGCCGTATCCGACGGTAAAATGCCTGAAGTTGCCCGCGGGCCTCATAGAAACTGACGTATCGCACCAGCCCGTGGTGACTACCAAGAGTTACCAGCGACGAGGCCATGGTGAAAATTACTACGCCAAGCCCCCAAAGCCCGTATCCCGTCTCCTTCAGCAGATAGACAAACAGCAGCATACGTCCCAGACCCAGGAACCTCTGGAATATAGTGGCCGGCACATACACGCTCAGCGACTCTGTCATCGAGCCGGCCTTCAGAAGTCGCGACAAGACGGCCACGTTTTACTCCCGGTATTCGGCAGCCAAGGTGGCGACAGAAATCTCCGCCTGGTCGGACTGACGTAACTCCATCAGGCGGTTATACCCGACCATCAGACCGGCGAAGGCCCAGAACAGGCCGTTGGATGGGACGTCCCATAATATGTCCACGAAGGTCGCATCGACCAGATACACCATCATCGCAACCCAGAAAAGGACGACGAAATCCCGCGACAGCAGAGCATCCTGCCCCGGCGGGAGCCTTCTGTAAAGGTGAAGCGACTGGCGATATATCAGAATGAACAAGGCCACCAGAAACGCCAAGCCTATGACGCCGGTTTCGGCGGCCATTACCGCAAACAGATTGGCCGGTGTGGAAATGGGCGTAACAGCGCCCGAACGGGCGCTGAGCGAGGTCGGATCACGCTCAATCATCTCGTCGGCTTCGGCGAAATGTCCGAACCCGACGCCCGTCAACGGGTGGCGTTCGACCATCTCCCAGGTCCTCGCCAACAGGACCATTCGTGTGATAATAGGCCCGGCCTGTGCAATGCCGCCTGTGGCCCGCTCCGTTCGCAGGTGCTCTATCCTGGCATGCGTACCGCCCCTGGCAGGCGCACGTCCTCTGCGAGTTATATTCCCCCAGAACATCGCCACAGCCAGCGCTAAGACCAAAGAGGCCATCGCCAGTTTGGTCTTTCCGAGCCGACCCTTGCACCCCCACAGGCACCAGATGATCCCGCAGAGAGCGAAACTGAGGTATGCAGCACGCAAACCCGTGAAGAAAATCGCAGGGGGGATGAGAATCGCCTGGATGATAAGCGCAACTCGATAAGGCCCGCGAATCCGGCGAATGAGAAACAGGTCGGCATAGAACAGAAGCAGGAGAAGATTGGCCTGGGGATTCGAAGCATTAAAGGCGCCGCGAGCACGGTCAAAATGATGCCCGAAAGGCAACTCGGGATTGTTGATATAAGCAGGCCAGATCAGTGAACGGGCACCCTCAAAGCCCCTGATGGCGGCATATTGAAGATAACCGGTGTACAGGGCGTACCAACCGTAGATGCTCAATAAAATCAATATCCTGCGAATCTGCTTCTGGTCCCGCGTGCAGTTATAGACGCAGAAGAATATGATGAACGGAAAGAGTATGGGACCGAGGAATCGGAAGTATGGAGCGCCTCTTGCCGGCGGGGCCATGCTTTCGGCGACCCAGCCTGTTACCGTGGCGCTGACGGCGCAATAAACCAGAAACGCCAGCATGACCCACAGCACCGCGAGGTCATATCGGAGGCGCCCCTTGCGGAGCATGAAGTGCAGGACAAACGCCAGCAGCGAGGCAAGGAAAATAAACCGCGGCGCAGTCATATTGAAAAAGCCCGGTAATTCCAACCGCCACTCGGGCCAGTCAAGCAGCCCGTAGGAAAGAACCCATACCCACGCCCAGAGCGTTATCTCCCACTTTACAGACCAGTACAGCAGCAATGCCCCTCCAGCCAGAGCGAGCAAAGACCACGGCATTGAGGCAGGATAGACAATGGCAACCGCAACCGCCGCCAGCACCAGCGCCAGTACGATCCACAAGAGGCCTCCGGGCGAGACGTTTCGCGACAGAAGCCCCGGTGTAAAAGGTTCCGTCTTTCGCCGGGTCAACTCAATCATTCCAGTCTCTCACGCTGCCGGTCGCTGGTCAGACGCGCCGATAGACGAACCTGGGGATGGGATAGGTCCGCATGTTCAGGACGACACCGGCAACTTTTCCTCCGCCGGCCTGAAGCCTCTTCTTGGCCTGGAGAAGCGCCTCGCGAGGCGTCTGCTGGCAACGGGCGACCAGCGCGACGGACTCAACAACCTCGGCCAGGACCTGGGCGTCGGGATATTGATTTACCGGCGCTGCATCGACGATGACATAATCGTAACGGCGCTGTAATTCCTCCAGGACGCCTTTGACGCGGTCGGTGCGAAGGATTTTCAGAACCTCTCCGCACTCGCTTCCGGCGGTAAGGACGTCCAGTTGTCCAGGACCGATGTGCTGAAGGGCCTCGCCGAGGTCCTTCTGACCCACCAGGACGTTTGAGACACCCAGCCCGTTGGCGACATTCAACACGTCGCTTACAGCGGGGCTGCGAAGATTAAAATCCACCAGCACAACTTTACCGGCTGAAGGCGCCGTATCGGAGGTCTCTGTTTCGCCTCCGCCGGAATTGTTGCTTCCGGCCATCGCCAAACCGCAGGCTATGGTCGTGGCGCCCTCGCCCGGATTGGACGAGCAGACCAGCACGGACTTCGGCGGCGTCTGGGGGGCGTAAAACAGCGATGTCCACAGACCTCTGAAGATATCCTCGGCCTGAGGCGCCAGTTTAGCAGTGGCTAATTTAGTCTGGGCCATGTTGTATACCTCTATTGGTGCGGATTATACCGTGCCCGAATCTGGGCACCGATGCCAGCACACCGGTTTCAATGTGGCGCTCAACGTCGTCGATGCCCTTGACCGTGTGGTCGAAGTGGTCGGCCAGGAAGGCATAGACCAATGCCAGGACAATTCCGGCGAAGATGCTGATAAGCACGTTGACCCACAGGATGGGGCGGTGCGGTTTTGATACGTCCGGCAGCGACGGACCGTCGGCGACGAGTACGCGAATCGGCAACTCGGCCGCCGCTTCGGCGCTCTCGGCGTCGAGGCGCCCTTCCAGACGTTTGCTGAGTATCCTCTGTGCGTCGTCGGCGTCCATATTCAACCGGTTGTATTTGGCCGCCTTAGCGGACAGAACGGCGATTTCGGCCTTGTCTTTATCTACAATTTTCGCCAGGGCGGCGCGCCGCCCCTGAAGAGTGGCGCTCTCCTGGTCAAGCATTTTTTTCTGCCTGGAAAGTTCGGTCCTGAGGTCGCCAAGGTTAGCGACCAGTTCGGCCTGCAGTTCCGTAACTTCCTTGTATTGCTCCGTGAATCGCGGTTTGAGTTTATTGAGATTGATCCTCAAGTCCGCAATCGCGCCGATAATCTTAGCAAGCGCCAGGTTGTCTATGAACAGCACTTTCGGCACCACCACTTGCTCATCGGCGCTTTTGGCAAGCGCGCTGTCGATCTGCGCGCCCAGGGCGTCAAGTTCAGCCTGGCGGGCGTCAATCGTGTTCATCTCGCCCTGGAACTTGGTCCTCAGGCTATACACGCCCATCTCGCCGACACCTTCGAGCATGCTCTGCACCAGCAGGATGTCGCCCTTGATCTCGGCGGCGATATATTCTTCCAGCCTCTTATGAGACGCTTCCAGGTTTGCCCTTGCCGAGGCAGTGGCCTTTTCCATCAGGACCATCGAACTTTCCCTGGCCTGTTGGACCTCCAGATAAGTCCGTCGGAACTGGTATGCCTCGATGAGGCGGGCGGCGAACTGCCTGGCGCGTTTTGTCGCCAGTGTCTTGTGGTCCGGCTCGCCGTTCTCCAGAGGCAGGGACCTCTCTTCGGGCCAATCGACTGTAACGGTGAAAGTTTGCGTAACGTCCACGCCGCCGGGTGTCTTTACCTTGATGCGCTTCTGCAGGTCGGCGAGGCGGTCGAAGTTTTGGGCTGCGAACTTTGCGACCTGTTCATCGTCGTACCATTGGTATCCTTTCAGGTCCTTCAGTTTGTCGTCGGACGACGTCGACGCTATGTTGTCGAGTTTCATCAGGGCCGACGCCTGAACGTATTCGGTGGCGATCAATTCCCGCTGTTTGAGAATGAACAAACTCAATCTGTCCCTTATGCCTGTCGGCGTTTCCAGCGGCGAGACCGTTACATTCGCCGGATCGGCCAGTAGCAGCGCCTTGGAGCGATACTGCCAGGGACCCAGGAAGGTCGCCGTCAGCACGCCTGCCACAACAACCACCAGGATCAGAATGATCCCGACAAGCCGGGAAAAAATCACCCGCGACAGTTCACGAAGCGTTCGTGTGGGATAAGCCATATTTCACCTCATCGTTCATTATGGATTCGGGCCAAGCCAGTCCACGGCGTCGCCGACACTGTAATTTGCGGTGCTGGTGAATCCGCCGACGGCGCGGATGCCCCGCGCCCAGACGTATTCTATGTAGTCGGCCCGCTTTGCAATACCGCTGGTCGGGACATATACCATGTCGCCGTCTTCCAGCCAGATGTCGTGTCTATACTTGCCCATATCGGACCGGACCGGTTCCTTGTCGACCCGTTTGCGATTTTCCAGCAGTTGAAAAACGTTGATGATAGCAGCCGACGGCGACGGAAGATGCCTGCGGCGAATCAACACCACCTGGCTCAACTCGGCGCGGGCGGGAATGTAACTACCCGACTGGGCAATTGCCTGAAGCAGGGAAATTTCCTTGCTGGCCCGAAGCATTCCGGGACGGCGAACCTCGCCGAAGACATAGACGCTCGTCGCAGCGACGGTCTGGACGTTCACTGTAACTTCCAATTCGTCCAACCCAAGGGCCTGGTACGCCTCGTTGAGATCCTTGTGCAACTGCTCAGGAGTCTTGCCCGCCGCACGCATACTGACAACGAAGGGTACTGAAATCGTCCCGTCGGGCGTAACGGGGACCAACCGGCTCTGACCTCGAGGGGCGGTCGTGATGGCCAGTTTCAGTTCGGCGATCTTGACGTTCGACTCCTTGAAACTGACCGTGATAATCGGGTCCTTGATGTACTTTTTGTATCTGGTCAGAAGTACCTTTCTCACGTCGTCGATTGTCTGGTCAAAGACGGGCACTTTGCCTATCAGGTCGAGGTTGATGGCTCCGTCCGATTGGACGCGCTCCGCCTGGTTGAGCGCGGGCTTGTAAGGAAAGCGGACGACGATGACGTCCTGTATTTTTATACGATAGGATGGGTTTCGCTGGTGGCGGACGTGATATATCACTTCCAGCGCGTCGCCCTCGCGGATGCGATAGTCCCGCCTGACGATGTGCGCAACGGGAGATTCGGATGCGGGCCAATGCCGCCGGAGCAGCGCCGGATCAACCTCCGGCTTGGCCGGTTCGTCCGGCTTACAACCCGTCGCCGCAAGGGATAAAATCGCCGTTACAATCAACATGCCGAATAGACGCGGTCCGTTCATAATTTCTCACCTCGCCGATGTAACAAACGCATCGGTAACTATTGTTCTGACTTTCGGCAAATCCGCCTTCGCCTGCCCGTAAGTATGATAGGAGCCTACGCGAACCAATCGCATTACCCGCCCGCTTCGCAGTTCCAGGTCGGTCCGGGCGTCCAGCCCGGCGCCTTGCAGACGATATTGAAGTTGTTTCGCAGAAGCAACCTCGTTCATTGCCGCAGCCTGGATCGACCATCGCACTGCGTGGGCATGCTCGGCTGCACGATCAGCCAGAGGCGCGCCGTCGAAAAAGTGCACCACCCGGCTGAAGAACAGGTCCGCCTCGCGCCATCGCCCCTGACGCTGAAGGATACATCCCAAGCGGTACATCGCCTCGTCCGCCGGTGCAACGCCGGGACGGACATACCCGATGGCTGTGCGGTAATGTTTCTCTGATTCTATCATTTCATCGGACTGGTAGGCCAGGTCTCCCAGGCGGCAGTGAACCAGGGCGATGAGGTCTTCGCGTTCTGTAAGCGTCAGTGCGGTCCGGAGGTCGATTTTTCCCGCGCTGGTCTTCCCTGACCGGCAGCGTGCCAGACCGCGAATGTAATAGGCTTCGCCGGTCTCTTCCAGACGCGGGTGCATCTGGATAAACCGCGAACCGGCTTCAACAGCGGCAGGGTCGTCGCCCTGGCGGAAGGCTGCATCGGCCGCCTGCAGATAACGCGTCGCTTCCGGGCTGACGGTGGTATTGCAGCCTGACGAAAATGCCGCCAGACAAATGACCGTCGCTACACTCGCAAGAACACGCATTACCATTCTCCATCCATCCCGGTCGGGCCTGCGCACAAAAACACTCATTCCCGCCGACGCTATGACTTTTTCTTCGTCCATACCCGCTCAGAACTTGAGGCTATGGACGCATTGCACACTGCATAAGACCGCTGCCGGCGAAAGGAAATCTTCACTGCGAGGATAATACCCAACTCGCCGGCGACTTGGCAATCAAATTCCTGCAACTTTTCGCAATGCCGAAACTTCGGGCGTTTTGAGGCGCCTGAATCGTCCTATCTTCAATCCGCGATCATTTATAGGCCCGATGGACGACCGATGCAAACGATAAACTTTATGCCCCACCCGCGCCAGCATCCGACGCACCTGACGATTTCGACCTTCGGATACCCGCAACTCCAGAAGGCTTTCCTTTGGTCCGCGACGAATCACCCTTACCGACGCCTTGGCCGGGGACTTTGGGCTTTTACGCTTGGCCCGACCGTCGGGCGATTTTTGCGGGCCAAGGAATATCCCGCGACGCAGCGAAGCCAACTCTTCTGCGGTTACTCGCCCTTCAACGCGGGCGACGTAAGTCTTTACTACGCCGTAACGCGGATGCGTCAGGCGGTTGGTCAGGTCACCGTCGTTGGTCAGGATGATAAGCCCAGTGCTGTCGGCATCGAGCCGGCCTACGCAGTACACCCGCAGACCCGCCCATCCAACGACGTCGATTGCACGCGGTCGGCCTCGTCCGGTCTCGTCCCGCTGTGTGCAGATTACCCCGCGAGGCTTGTTCAGGAGGATATAGACCTTCTTTTCCGGACGATTGCGAATGGTTTGGCCGTCAAGGCGGATTTCGTCGGCCTCGGTAACAAAGCAGGGCAATGCCGAAACAGTCTCCCCGTTGACGGTAACTCTGCCGTCAAGAACCATCTGCTCGACAGCCCGACGCGAAGCCACGCCCGCCGCTGCGAGAACTTTTTGGATACGAACCTTTTCCATTATCAGTGACACAGGTTTTCAACCTGTGCTGCTCCATTAGACATTAGGTGCACAGGTTGAAAACCTGTGCCACCGCGAGTATAGATTGGAACGAAAAACGGAACAATGAAAAACCGGATCAAAGGTGACATTGGGGTTGTTGAAAAAGTCCTGTAATGGAAATTGGAAATAGCCCACCACCTTGATGGTGTACGTGTTTAGCCCCGAAGGAGACAGCCTTTCATGGGATTACAAACTACAAACTGTTCATCAGATATCCGCCCGTTGCGGGAACCTATCCAATTGCGATCTGAGTGATTGTGCTGCCAAAGGCAGGTTGAGGTCGGCCAACGGGAAATCGACTGCGAAGCCGTCGTGAGCGTCCTCTGTGCCCTGAAGTGATGGAGGCGAAGTTTCGTAACCGAAGGTTACACGGATGGCTTTGGGGTGCCCCTTCTCCGGAACGAGACTGAATCTCATATTTGGTTCGATAAAGCCGAGTTTCATCTCCCCGAAGTCGCCCCTTGCGACGGCATCGACCCAAGAAGCGAGTTCAGCCACTTCGTATGTCAGCAGGGATGAATCAGTGGCGGACCATGATTCTTTCGGGTGATGTACATCCACACGAATCCGCAGCCAGTTGGAGTCGTACTCCTCGGTCTGCATCTCCGGAAACTGGTATCCGATGATCGTCAGTCGAAACTGGATGTCGTCGCTCTTCAGAAGCATTTCGTTACACTCCACACGGCTATTGCGTCGTACCTCAATCAAGTTTGTAGAATGTGCAGGAAACAACAACCTGCACACCCCACGCCTCAATTCAGTGGGTCAGTTGGCCCACTCTACCTGCTGAAACAACCAAAACAGTCGGGGCGGTTTCTTCAAGATTGCTTCTTCGGGAGTGTTACTTCCAGAAGCGTTATCTGCTCTTCGACCGTTACTTCGAGTTTTTTTATCCCCGCTGGGATGAGTATAGTATCACCTGCCGAAATTGTCACCGGTTCGTCGAGGTCAGCACAGGTGAGCTGTCCCTTACCGGCCAATGTCATCCATGCAGTGCACGCGCCGGCGGCCCTTCGACGCTGCTCAGGGCCGCCCCGAGTCTGTCGAGGGGCGGTGAGTTCCTTCTGTCCTTCCGCCAATACAACCCGGCGGACGATGAACCACGGCGTGCTTACAAGTAGGCTGGGCCGAGCGGAGCGAGTCCCACCTTTTTCCCCCATCGAAAGGTGGGACTCGCTTTGCTCGGCCCAGCCTACGTTCTCGGAATCGAAATGGATGCACTTCAAGGCCTGCTCGACGTGGACCTCGCGTCCTCTGCCCCAGTCGCTGATGCGATAGGTGGTGTACGACGGCGTTTGAATCTCAGCCAGCACTACGCCGGGGCCTAGGGCGTGGACAGTCCCGGCTGGGAGATGATGGAAATCGCCGGCAGATACGTCGATCCGCTCAAGAAGGTCATCGAACGGGTTTTCGCCCTCGCCGTCGGCCTCAGCGGCGATTGCCCGACGAAAATCTTCTTCGCCGACGCCAGGCTTGGCGCCTTTGAGGATGTACCCGTTCCGACTTTCGATAACGTACCAGCATTCGGTCTTGAACTTCGCCGGCGGGCCTAATTCGGCGGCTGACTGCTCGTCCGGGTGGACCTGGAGGCTGAGAATGTCGTTGGCATCGAGCAGTTTCAGCAGCAGCGGGAATCGACCTTCATCCGTCGCCACGCCGGGTCCCAGGATTTCGCCGGCCTTCTCGACCAGCAGCGAATTGAGCGTCTTGCCGGCATCGGGACCGTTGCTCACGACGGATTGTCCTTCGGGCAGGTCGGCCAGTTCCCAACTCTCGCCGATCTTCTCACCGGCCGGCAGGCCGCGCCCGAACAAACGCTCCAGCGCTCGCCCGCCCCAAATCTTTTCCTTATACACCGGCTCGAACTTATATGGATATACGCTCATGCTTGTTCCCTTCACTCATTATTTCTGCAGCAGTAAGATAGCCGCGAACCACGCGAACGGCGCGAACTTTTTTCTTTTTCAATCTTATTATTTTTGTTCGCATCGTTCGCGGCTGATATATTTCGATCATGGCACGCAATCACAAGCAGGACATGCTCTCGGCAATAGCGGGTCGGCCTACCGGCCGGATACCGTGGGCTCCGCGGCTCGATTTATGGTACAGGGCCAACAAACTCGCAGGCACATTGCCGGCAAAATATCGAAATGCCCCGCTGGGCGACATCGTGGCCGGGCTGCAAGCGGGTATGCACGCGATCATCCCCGATTTCAAAGGCTTCCGCAACCCTGCCGAAGAGTTCGACCGGGCGCTGGGCATCTATAACTTGTGGTGCATGCCCTGCCGGACCGTCATCGAAAATGTCGCCCGCACCGTCAGGACAGAAGGCGACCGGACCTTCGTCGAATACGACACCCCC
>DAOVLS010000251.1 GCA_030631125.1 Planctomycetales bacterium | reverse complement strand
TTTTTCCGCCGGCAGCAGATTCAGAACGGCCTGAAGGTCGGCACGATTGACGTTCATCTTCAGGCCCACCTTTTCCCACGCGGAGATAGCCCCTTGCAGCAGAAGGGAAATGTTTTCGATCTTCTCGCGTTTCCACGCATCGGCCCATGCCTCTTTGTTGGCGATCAGCCGGGTCGTTGAGAGCATGATCGTGTCGATAATACGCAGACGGTTGGCGCGGAGGCTCGAACCGGTTTCGGTAACATCGACGATTGCATCGACCAGTCTGGCCTTGACCTCCGTGGCGCCCCAACTGAACTCGACCTTCACGTCGATGCCCTTGTCGGCGAAGTACTTGCTGGTGATGTTGACCAGTTCCGTCGCGACGATACCGCCTTTGAGGTCTTCTGCCTTGGTGATGTCCGATTCAGCCGGTACGGCCAATACCCACCGAACAGGCTGGAGGTTGCGTTTGGCATAGACAAGTTCAGCCACTTCGACAACATCTGATTCGTTCTCTTCAACCCAATCGTTTCCGGTTATTCCGACGTCGATGACGCCGTCGGCGACGTATCGGCTCATCTCCTGCGCGCGGAACATCACAGCGGTGATGTCCGGATCGTCTATCGAGGGAAAATAACTCCGCGAAGAGATTGACACCTTGAATCCGGCTCGCTGGAGCAACTCCACCGTATTGTCCTGCAACGAGCCTTTGGGGATTCCCAAGGCGAGTTTTTTTTCAGAATTCTTATTAATCACGGGTACATCTCCATTCTTGCGGATATGACAGGTTTTTTATTTTCTTTTGCGACGTGACGCTGTCTTTTTACCCGCGGTTTTACCGGTCTTTTTTTTTCTTTGCCGTTTTTTTCGCAACGGTCTTCGTGGGCGGTTTTACTCTTTTCTTCGTTACGGGTTTTGCCTTTTTAGGGGCCTTTGCTTTGGCTTTGGTTTTGGCCTTGGTTTTGGTTTTGGCCTTGGCCTTGGCTTTGGGTTTGGCCTTTGCTTTGGCCTTTGCCTTGGCTTTGGCCTTGGCTTTGGCCTTTGCCTCGGCCTTTGCTTTGGCCTTTGCCTCTGCTTCAGCTTTCGCTTTGGCTTCGGCCTGCCTTTGGCGTCGCGCCCTTTCTCTGGCGACTTTGGCGGCAGCGCCGGCGGCATAGTCTCGAAGCGCCTCGTGCCAGGACATCGCGTCCTTTCCGGGGGTTATACGCTCCAGGAAGCCCTGGAGGTCGAGCAGATCGGTGTCGGGGTGAATAAGCCCGTCCAGTTTAAGCGCTTCGAGCAGGAGGTTATCGACCGGCATGGCGTGCCCGCCGAAGCCGAAGAGTGTAACAACGCTCTCGGCGTAGGGACTCAAACCGACCTTTTCTCGCAGCAGGCTGCGAACCTCGCGCTTGGTCATTTTGGCGAGGAAATCCAGTGAAAGCGCGTTGGTACGGTCGAATATGACCTGAAGCGCGCCGGTTACGGTGATTGCCTTGGCGTGAATATCAGGAAAGTCCGCGCCAAGCACTTCGGCTATGTCTCGGAGCGGGCTGACACGAAGTTCGTTGAAATCGACGAATTCTTCAGCCAGGTCCGACATCGCCGAAGATGTTTTCGCCGGCGTCGTATCTTCGCCCATGACACTCTCGACCAACAGGACGATACGGTCCGTCCGCCCGGACGGCGCAGCCCCGGCCCTTTGGGCTATGAGACGTTTTATCTTCTTTTCGTATCTTGCACTGTCCTTCATAAGCGACTATCCCCAAGTCCACAAATTTGGTAATTCGTAATTCGTAACTCGTAACTCGTAATTCGTCAAAAAATATCTGATGCCCGGTTATCAATTACCAGTTACCAATTACGAATTACCAATTACAAAATTCCCTTTTCTTCTTTTTCGTGGATTTCATCCATTGCCTGGCGGATGACATCCAGTGTTTCCAGTGTTTTTTTGAACTGATGGTCGATTATGAACTCCAGCGTGGGCATATGCCGCAGGCTGATATTGTCCCGCACGATCGCCCGTATATGTCCTGACGCTCGCGTCAGGGCCTTGATGCAGCGCTGCTGCTCGGCGTCGGTGCCGATAATCGAAACATAGACCTTTGCGCAGAGAAGGTCTTCGGCGACCTCCACCTGCGTAATCGAAGTCCTCGCAGTGTCGATCCTCGGGTCAGCCAGTTTTTCCAGCAGGACCTGACCAATCTGGTGCTGAAGGAGTTTTCCGACGCGTTCTGTTCTGCGATTCATTTGATAAGACCAAACCGACAAAGAAGAAAGATAGCAGGATTACAGGGATTTTAGGATTACAGGATAAAAAAGAAAAAACAAATCCCTACAATCCTGTAATCCCTGCAATCCCGCTATTCTGTCTGTTTTTTTTCATAAAATCTCGATCTCGTAGTCGAGCAACACCATCGAGCGGTTCGCCCTGGCGGAATCGACTATTTTGTCCATTGCGCCCCTGATATACCTTCCGTCCGACCCGACCATCGCCACGGCCAGAACGGCCTGCCTGATGCTGCCGACGTGATCGACTTCGGCGATCGAGACGTTCCGCCCGTGAGCGACGCGGTCTTTAAAACCCTTGATGATCCGGCGCTTGTCCTTGAGGCTCATCGCGTCGGGAACCATCAGTTCCAGGTGCAGCAGAGCCACCTTAGTCGCCATGGCGCATCACTCGGTACCGGGCGATGTCCGGCCTGCTGAAGTCTCCAGGGCCAGTTCCACCGTCTGGTAGGCCTCGATTACGTCGCCGACCTTGATGTCGTTGAAATCGGCGATCTTCAAACCACATTCCATCCCGCCCCTGACCTCACGGACATCGTCCTTGAACCGCTTGAGGCTATCAAGCCTCCGCTCGTCCACGACAACGACGTTGTCCCTGATGAGCCGGACGGTGGCATTGCGGTTAATCAACCCGTCGGTAACGTAGCAGCCCGCGATAGTCCCGATGCGGGATATTTTGAAGACTTCCCTTACATCGACCCTGCCTGTAACTTCCTCGACCGTCTCCGGAGTCAACATTCCTCGGACCGCCTGTTCAATTTCCTCTATAAGGTGATAAATCACGCGGTAGGTGCGGATTTCTACCTTCTTTTGCTCGGCCAGGACCCGCGCCCTGTTGTCGGCCGTGACTCTGAAGCCGAGGATAATGGCGCCGGACGCCTCGGCCAGAAGCACGTCGCCTTCGGTTACTCCGCCTACGCCGGAGTGGAGGATCGCTATTTTCACTTCATCCAACTCCAGTTTGCGAAGGCTTCCCAGCAGCGCCTCGATTGAGCCTTGCACGTCGGCCTTGACAATCAGGCGAACCTCCGCCGAGACCCCGGCTTCGATATGATCGAAGAGGTTCTCCAGCGTGGTCTGCGGCGCTGCCGCGAGGCTTTGGGCCCGTTGCTTCTGTCGGCGTTCGAGAGCCACTTCCCTGGCGCGGGCAAGGTCGCCGACTACGTAGAAGCGGTCTCCGGCATTGGGAACCTCGTCCACGCCGATGATTTCAACCGGTGTAGCCGGACCCGCCTGCTTAATCGGTTTACCGTGATCGTCCAGAATGTTTCGCACGCGCCCATAAGCGGCTCCGCAGAGGACTACGTCGCCGACCCTCAGCGATCCGCCTTTGACCAGCAGGCTTCCCCTGACACCCCTGGCCGGGTCGCGAGACGCTTCAATGACCCACCCGTCGGCAGGCGCTTCGGCGTCGGCGGTCAGTTCGAGCAGCTCCGCCTCCAGCGTAAGTATCTCAACGAGTTTGTCGATGCCTTCTCCGGTAATGGCGGAGGTATGTATCACCTCGGTCTGACCGCCCCATTCCCTCGGTTGGAGGTCGTGTTCGGCCAGTTGACCAAGAGCGCGCTGGACGTTCGCATTGGGCAGGTCGATTTTGTTCAGCGCCACGACAATGGGCACGCCGGCGGCCTTGGCGTGATTGATCGCCTCGACGGTCTGGGGCATCACGCCGTCGTCGGCGGCGACTACCAATACAACGATATCGGTCATGTCGGCGCCCCTGGCGCGCATGGCCGTAAAAGCCTCGTGACCGGGGGTGTCCAGGAAGACGACGCTTTTACCCGCTACGTCGTAACGGTACGAGCCGATGCCCTGGGTGATTCCGCCTTCTTCCTTGTCGGCTACCGCGGCGTTGCGGATATGGTCCAGAAGCGACGTCTTTCCGTGATCGACGTGCCCGAGAAACGTAACGACCGGCGCGCGAGGTTCGGTCCGACCCGACTCGCGCTGAGCAAATTCCTCTTCCAGCAGGTTTTCGGCCGTTTTGACGACTTTAATCTTCAGTTCGAAACCGCTGTCGGCTGATATCAACCGGGCCATCTCGCAGTCCAGGGTCTGATTGATCGTCGCGGCGATTCCCTCGCTGAACAGTTTCCGGATGATGTTATTGATTTTGATCCCGGTGGCGGCCGACAGGCTTTTGACGGTAATCGGCTCGGCGATTTCGATTTCGCCGACCTCGCCGGCATGTCTTGGTTCCGTCTGTCCAGGTCCTACCGCGGCGCGGCGCCTTCGCAGCGTACCGCCGGCGGCGGCGGCCAGTCGGGCGGACCTTTCCATAAGGTCCCGGTCCCGCCACTCCCGCAGTCCTTCGCCTGATTCGACGCTGCGCCCGCCTTTGCGACGGGGGCTGCGACGCACGGAACGCTTGGACTTCT
>DAOVLS010000112.1 GCA_030631125.1 Planctomycetales bacterium | reverse complement strand
GAAAACAGGATCAGAAACAGATAGTAGCCAGTAGCCAGTGGTCAGTGGTCAGTAGCCGGGCGCCATGCCCTCACCCGTCTTCGGGGGTGGGCATGTTTACGCCCTCCGCTACGCTGCGGGCGAAAACATGGCACCCGTAAAATAACTATTACAGACCACTACGTATTCTACATCAGCGCCACGATGACGTTATAGCAGGCGTGAGCGCCGACGGCGATGCCGAAGCCTCGGCCTATGTAGAGTATCGCAAGGTACGCGCCGGCGAGACTGCGGAAGGCGAACAGCCGCCAGTCGAAGCAGGCGGGGCCTATGAAGTGATATAAACTGAACAGCACCGATGCGGCGATTACGGCCAGGACGACGGTGGGCTTTCTGGCTGCCTTCATCAGGTCCACGAACACCAGCATAATCAGTCC
Source organism: Planctomycetales bacterium (assembly GCA_030631125.1). Next base: position 6,813 of record DAOVLS010000112.1, on the reverse strand, counting down.
GATAGCGGCCAGGCGGAATATGAACTCCTCGTAAATTCCGGCCCCGATTCCGGTGAGTATTTCAGCGGCCAGCGCTTGCTCTCCGGCTCCGGCGGCCAGGGCCATTGTCGCCATCAGCCTTTCGGTCAGTATCGCCATGGCGACCAGCGGGATCATCCCGATTACGCTTTCAGCCAGCATACCGGCGACGGCGTCGGCATCGACGTGCCGCTTTTCCCGGCTGGCGACGTGCCACGCCAGCAGGACCACCACGACCAGCGCCGCCGGTAGAAACCGGGCGGCTGCGCCGAGATAATTCAATACGACCGCAAGGTGCCGCGGCGCCAGCAGGCAATCGCTGTAGAAAATGGACCCGACCTCATAAGCGACAAGAAGCGGGAGAACAAAGGCCAGGCAGTTCAACGGGCGATGGGTCCGCGCCAGGTAGTCCGACGCTGCTTTGCGGAAGCGGCTTTTCTTCTTCGAAGCCATAACAACAGAGTAAAGCGGACAGAAAGAGGCCACAGAGACGCAGGCGGCTGTTCGCCGTCCCCAAGGGAGGACGCAGAGGTTAACAAAATAAAAGAAACAAAATGACGTAGGAATTTTTTATTCTATCTAACTTATCTGTTCTCTGCGCTCTCTGTGTCTCTGTGGCCCATTTTACCAAAATGATCCCAACGGGATTTGAACCCGTGTTGCCGGGATGAAAACCCGGTGTCCTGGACCAGGCTAGACGATGGGATCATGTATTAGTAGTCGGTAGTCAGTAGTCGGTAGTCAGTAAAAAAAGATACTACACCAATTACCGGCTACAGGCTACTGAATACCGACTACCAAATTCAATGAGGGAGGTGGGACTCGAACCCACAACCTACGCCTTAAAAGGGCGTTGCTCTGCCAGTTGAGCTACTCCCCCGGTCTGAAGATAGTAATCAGTAGTCGGTAGTCGGTAGTCAGGAACCACAGGCATTGGGCACTTGGCATTCGGCATTGGTGGCCTTTGGTTATTGCACGTCCGGTCATTATGTCCTGCGGTTTCGCCAAATCGTGAAATAAAACAGAAAAAACCATAAATTACCCCGTGCCACCAATGCCTAATGCCAAATGCCGAATGCCTTTCCACAATCCGCAATCCGCAATCCGCAATCAAATTACGTTTCCATCACCTCCTTGTTCTTTTCTTCAAGGATTTTGTCTATTTTCTTTCCATACTCGTCGGTGAGTTTCTGGACTTCTTCTTTGCATTGCGTTACGTCGTCTTCGGTGAGCAGATTTTCGTTTTCTTCCTTATCGGCTGTTTTATTGGCATCGCGACGAATGTTGCGAATGGTTACCCGCGCCTGTTCAGCCATTTTTTTCAATTGTGCCACCAGGTGCTGCCGGCGTTCGCCCGACAGCGACGGTATCGGCAGGCGGATGACCTTCCCCGCCGTGGCCGGCGTGATGCCCAGTTCGGAGGTCTGGATCGCCTTTTCGATCTCCTTGGTACTGGCAGGGTCGAACGGCTTGATGACGATCATGTCCGGTTCCGGCGCTGAAATCGACGCCAACTGCCGAAGGTCCGTCGGCGAGCCGTAATAATCGACCTTTATGTGTTCGACCAGTCCCGTTGACGCCCTGCCTGTGCGGATTACCCGCAACTCGTCGGCAAAGAACTTGCCGGCATGGTCCATCTTCTCTTCGCATTCCAGTAAAATATCATCTATCGGCATGGCTATATCCTGCAAACAAGTTAAACCACAAAAGACACAAAGAACACAAAGAGGATATAACAATTTTTCTGTTTTTTCTACTCTTCGTGTCCTTTGTGCTCTTTGTGGTTTTATTTTTTTATGAGGCCGAGATTATGGTTCCGACATTTTCGCCCGCCACCGCCGACGCCAGGTTGCCCGGTTTGTCCATGCGAAAGACGATAATCGGAATGCCCGACTCCATGCACATCGAAACGGCCGACAAGTCCATCACGCCCAACTGCCTGGTGAGAACCTCGCCGTATGTCATACGGTCGAACTTTTTGGCGTCCGGATTATCGACAGGGTCGGCATCGAATACGCCGTCCACTTTTGTCGCCTTCAGCAGGACTTCGGCTCCGATTTCGCAGGCCCGAAGTGCGGCGCAGGTATCGGTTGTGAAGAACGGGTTTCCCGTCCCGCCGGCAAGGATAACGACACACCCTGCTTCCATATGCTCTATCGCCCGTCGCCGGGAGAACGGCTCACAGACACCGGTCATCGGTCTGGCCGACATTACGCGGGCCTTTACGCCCTTATCGGCCAGGGCGTCGCCCAAAGCCAGGGCGTTCATTACAGTCGCCAGCATTCCCATCGCGTCAGCGGTCGGGCGCTCAATAACACCGGCGTCAGTCAGTTTCCTGCCACGGAAAATATTCCCGCCACCGACGACCAGTCCGATCTGCACGCCCATCTTACAAACTCTAAGCAGTTCGGTCAGAAAGGCGTCAATCGCCGACGGGTCGATACCAAAACCGCCCGGAGTGCAAAACGCCTCTCCGGAAACTTTTATCAACACCCGACGATATGTTGCTTTTCTGTTCAATTGGAAATCGCAAATTGGAAATTGGAAATTGGAAATATCTTTTTATTGTCCGACTTGGAAGCGGGCGAAGGTCGTTATCTTCGCGTCGCCAAGGATGTCCTTGACTTTCTGCTTCTCGTCCCTGACGAAGGGTTGTTCAAGCAGTGCGTTTGCTGCGAGGAACTTGTTGATTTTGCCGGCGACCATTTTCTCGGCAATTTCTTCGGGCTTGCCGGATTCGATTGCCTGTTCCTTCGCGATCTTCTTTTCCTTTTCGACGAGATCGGCCGGGATGTCGTCTTTGGTCAGCCCGATCGGGTCTGCGAATGCGATGTGCATGCACAGGTCATTGACAGCCTGGTCGTCGATTTCGCCTTCGATGCCGACGAGGACGCCGACCTTACCGTTATGGTGGATATAGGAGCCGACCTTCGAAGCGGAAACTTTTACGCCGCGTGCAAAGTTCATGTTTTCGCCGATCTTGTTGAAGCACCCCTGAACGGCAGCCGTCATCTCATCGGTGGCCTGGACATCGCCGTCACCTGCGCCGGCGGCAAGGGACGCCACCTGTTTGACCATGTCCTTGAATTCGTCGTTTCTGGCGCAGAAGTCCGTCTCGCACACGACTTCGACCATCACCGCAGACCCGTCGGTTTCGTTTATGGCGACAAGTCCTTCAGCCGCTGTTCGTGCGGATTTGTTTTCGGCTTTGACCATTCCCTTCTTGCGCAGCAAATCGACGGCGGCTTCGATATCTCCGCCGGTTTCGCCCAGTGCCTTTTTGCAGTCCATCATGCCCTGCCCGGTTTCATCCCGAAGGGCCTTGACCATCTTTGCAGTAATTTCAGCCATGATTATTCTCGTTATTATGCACGGTCCAGCCGGGGCGGCGGGCCGTTGGTTAGAGAAACGATTATCGCCTGTCAGGCGGATGCACTTTCGTTATCTTCGGTGGACTGATCCGCCGGAGCAGCCTGGGCTTGTGGTTGGACGGTTTCGTCCGCCGGAGCCGGTTCAGCAGGCACCGGTTCGGCAGGTGCCGGTTCGGCAGGCGCCGGTTCGGCAGGCGCCGGTTTAGCAGGCGCCGGTTCGGCCGGAGCCGGTTGGGCAGGCGCCGGTTTGGCAGGCGCCGGTTTGGCAGGCGCCGGTTCGGCAGGCGCCGGTTTGGCTTCAGCCTTGTCTGTCCGCCCGACCTTCCCGACCTCGATTGCGTCGCAGAGTTCCTTTGTTATCAGCATAATCGCCCGCATCGCATCGTCGTTGCCGGGGATGGGAATATCCACGGTGTCCGGATCGCTGTCGGTGTCAATCAGCGCCACCGTCGGGATGCCGAGTTTGCGCGCCTCTCGCAGCGCGATGACCTCACGATTGGCATCGACGACAAAAACCGCTCCGGGGAGGCTGTTCATGTTGCGGATGCCTCCGAGGTTGCGTTTTATCTTGCGCATCTCACGCCGGAGGCGGGCGTCTTCTTTCTTGCTGTGCTGCGCCATCAGGCCGTCGGCGTCGAGTTGTTCGAGTTTCTCAAGCCTCGAAAGGCGCGAGCGGATCGTCTGGAAATTCGTCAGCGTCCCGCCGAGCCATCGCTCGTTAATATAGTGCATACCCACGCGCGCCGCGCCGGACTCTACGCTCTTACGGGCCTGACGCTTCGTACCGACCAAAAGTATGTCTTTTCCCTCACCGGCCAGGCGGGCGAAAAACTTCTTCGCCGCCAGCAGACCTTTGAGAGTCTCTTTCGGGTCGATGATGTGGATGGAACTGCGCCTTGCGAGGATGTAAGGTTTCATCTTCGGGTTCCACCGGCTGACGCGGTGTCCGAAATGAATTCCGGCATCAATCAGATTACGAATCACACTTTCTGCCAATATGCACCTCCCCTGTGCTCCGTTATTCCTTCATATCGGAGCGGGTCAATGTTTGCCCGATAAAATCCCAAAACACGCGGCGGCTCGCCCGCCGGCGCATCTTCACCTGCCTGCCGACAGGCAGGAAGACGGGTAACATAGGTTCATACATCCAGCCCGTCAAGGGATTTATTCTAATTTCGGAGTTCCCAAGTTCGAAGTGCGGATTTCAAGGTACGAATTAATGTTGTAGTCTATAGCAAGTCGGCTTGCCGCTTCGCAGTAACGTTGACTTTTTCGCATGGTCTGAAATACATCAAATAACTTGTTGCGGACCATCAGCGTCAACATGACCCGCCTGCCACTTAAGCAGATTCTGACAGATTCATGCGGCAAGTTTCGTCAGATTTGACAGTTTTACCGGCCTCGGCGTATTGCTAACTCCCGGCGTATAAAGGTGTTATCGGTAGTGGCACTCAAGTTGCACTTGGCTTTGATGTTGGAGTGTATTTACGCTGCGACCTGCCTGCGGGCAGGTAAGGTGTGCTAGATAATGGTAGCCAGGGCGTTACAGGATAATCATGCGGGTCCGTTCGGGCTTGTTGTCAGCGGCGAGGCCGGCGAGTACGCCGACGCCCTGTCGCTGATCGTAGGTCCGCAATTGCTTATGACTTATAAGGTCGATTCCGACGGCGAGGTGATTCACCTGGTCCAGACGGGTCTGGCCGACGCCGTTGTGCTGGATGAAGCCGTTGCGGAAATAGACGTCCTCGCGCTGCTGCGAATGATTCGAAGCCTGAACGAGACACTACTGGTAGTTCTCCTGACCGGCGTAACCGATCGACGACGACTGGCTGAAGCGCTGCGACTGGCCGCCTTCAGCGTCGTTACCAAGCCCCTGAGGCTGGAAGAATTACTCGTGCAGATTCACCGGATGATGGTCCGTCTGGACGCCACCATCCGAAGAGACAGATTTTGAGGTGAAAAGAAAAAGAAGAAAAGGAAAGATAGCGGGATTATAGGGATTACTGGATTACAGGGATTTTTATTTTGCTGGAAGAAACAAAATAAAAGGAGCAAAAAATGGCAAAAGCCAAGAGTAAGAAGAAAGCAGCAAAGACGAAGATTCGCCCGCTGGGTGAAAAGGTTCTCATCAAGCGCCTGGAGGCGGAAACCAAAACCAGCGGTGGAATCGTCCTGCCGGACGCCGCAAAGGAAAAGCCGCAGAAAGGTAAGATCCTCGCGCTGGGCGACGGAAAGTTACTCGACGACGGCAGCAGGGCGGACTTCCAGGTAAAGATCGGGCAGACCGTGTTGTTCACCTCCTACGCCGGGACCGAAATAAAGGTCGATGGCGAGGAAGTGATGCTTATGGACGAAAGCGACATCCTCGCAATTCTTGACTGACAGGAGCAAGAAGGTGGCACAGATTTATAACCTGTGTCGGCCTGGACAAGACGTTACTGGCACAGGTTGAAAACCTGTGCCACCAAAAGGAGCAATAAAAATGGCGAAGAAAAAGATCACGTTTGACGTAGAGGCCCGCGAGGCCATCCGGCAGGGCGTAAGGAAACTCGCCCAGGCCGTGAAAGTTACACTAGGCCCGACGGGGCGGGTCGTAGTGTTGGAGAAATCCTTCGGCAGCCCGACCGTCACCAAGGACGGCGTTACCGTGGCCAAGGAAATCGAACTGGAAAACCCCGAAGAAAACATGGGCGCGCAGATGGTGCGCGAAGTCGCCTCCAAGACATCCAACGTCGCCGGCGACGGTACGACGACCGCGACGATCTATGCCGAAGCGATCTTCGAGGAAGGCCTCAAGAACGTAACTGCCGGCGCAAAGGCGATGCAACTGAAGCGAGGCATCGAAAAGGCGACCGACGCTATCGTGGCTGAACTGGAGCGGATGAGCAAGCCAGTCAGGCGGTCCGAAGAGATCGCCCAGGTCGGAACGTGCGCAGCCAACCAGGACGCCGAGATCGGCAAGATGATCGCCGAGGCGATGGACAAAGTCGGCAAGGACGGCGTTATCACCGTCGAGGAAGGCAAGGGCCTGGAGACCGACGTCGAACTGGTCGAGGGTATGCAGTTCGACAAGGGCTACATCTCCCCGCACTTCGTCAACAAGATCGAGACGATGGAGTGCGACCTGGAGAACCCGTTCATTCTGATTAACGAGAAGAAAATCTCGTCCATCAAGGACCTCGTCCCGCTACTCGAAAAAATCGCCCAGTCGGGCAAGCCGCTGCTGATAGTGGCTGAAGACATCGAGGGCGAGGCATTGGCGACGCTGGTGGTCAACAAACTTCGCGGCACGCTCCAGTGCTGCACGGTCAAGGCCCCCGGCTTCGGCGACCGCCGAAAGGAAATGCTCCGCGACATCGCCGTTCTGACCGGTGGAAACGCCGTTATGGAAGATATGGGCGTCTCGCTGGAAAGCCTCCAGATG